>DULF01000060.1 GCA_012840535.1 Clostridiaceae bacterium | reverse complement strand
TTTGTCAATCCGCTTAACGCACTTATGTCGCTTATTTGATTATTTAACAAATACAACTCCCTCAAATTTGTCAATCCGCTTAACGCGCTTATGTCGCTTATTTGATTACTTGACAAAAACAACTCCCTCAAATTTGTCAATCCACTTAATGCGCTTATGTCCCTTATTTGATTATCAGACAAATACAATTTCTCCAAATTTGTCAGATTGCTTAAGGCACTTATGTCACTTATTTTATTTTCGGCCAAATTCAACTCCCTCAAATTTGTCAATCCGCTTAACGGACTTATATCACATAACTGAGAACGCCAAACTTCTAATTTCTTCAAATTGGTCAGACCACTTATAGCACTTATATCCCCAAATTGATTGCCGCTCAGATACAAATACTCCAAGTTTGTCATACTGCTTAAGGGGCTTATGTCCATTTCAGGAGTGACAATTAATCTCAAGTTCTTCAAATTAGTCAGATTGCTTAAGGCACTTATGTTCCTTACTTTATGGCAGGCCAAATCCAATTCCGTCAAATTTATCAGACTGCTTAAGGCACTTATATCGCTTATTTGCCTGCTATATAAAATCAATCTCTTCAGATTTGTCAGATTTCTTAAGGCATCTACGTCGCTTGTATGAACGCTTTCTAAATATAAGTACTCCAGATTTGTAAGACCGCTTATGGCCCTTATGTCATTTATTTCGCACAATTTCAAAGTTAATTTGCTCAGATTTTTCAATTTTGCTAATGATTCCAAAACGCTTGAATCAATATTTGTATCTTGTATCTCAACCGACTTCAAATCAGGAAAAAAGGCTAAATCATCAAAATTTTCCATTTCTGTTTCTGTATATATTTCGTTTGAACTTTCAGGGGTATAAAAATTGGGTATTATGTTTATGGCTATTTTCTCTATCCCCTGTAAATCGGTATTATAAATATCTCCCTTACTCTTGTTTATCCTCACCCTTACAACACTTTCAAGCAACTTGTCTTTAAATGTTACAACCTTTTTTTCAATACTTCCTGCTCCATTATTCTCTGCCGATTGCTCTCCTTCATTTTGTGAGCCGCCTTCCGCCTTATTCTGCTTAGTGCTCTGTTCCAGGGCAGCATTTCCTGTTACCTCCAATTTCGCCTTTAATTCATCCAGCAGCTTCCTTATTTCCCTGCTCTTCCTCTCCTCATATCCCTGCTCAAGAATTTCTATCGCTTCTTCAATATTATTCTCTTCTATGTATATATTAGCCAGTTCTATGTACAGTTCCGGCCGTGCTGGGTCTATCTCCATTGCCTCCTTCAATACCTCTTCCGCTTTATCCAGCTGATCCACAGCCACATATGCCCTGGCAAGGCCAAGCCTTGCTTCCACGTTCTTCGGATCCAGTTTTATTGCCTTCTCAAAAGCCAGAATGGCTTCTTCATACTTCCCTTCCATCAAATACTTGTTTCCCAGCTCAACCTGCTTCGATGCGCTGTTTCCTCCTGTCAGGGACACCACAAGTACGCCTCCGCTAATCAATACAATTATTGCCACTGTAATTGCAATAATGATTTTTCTCTTTGACATATGCACACACTCCTTTTATTTGTCCTGTAATCTTTTTTAATATTAATTTTCGTTTATATCCTGCTTTTCACGTTGAAACCATATAGTTTTACCGTGCTTGCAAGCTCGCTTTTTATGTATTTATGTAAATTGCAGAAACATGCATTTGGGGAAAGGAATTTTTTCTTCAGCCATTTTACATTTTCACCGTCCTTTTTGCTGATAAATAAAATGCAAGTCAATTAAGAACTAATTTTAACTCTATGTTCGCAATCAATATACGGTCTCCATGCGCAAGTTCGTATTCCTTGCCCGGTCTTCTGTCAGGTTCCGAAATCACTTTTCCATTTAAGCTCGTACCATTTGTGCTGCCGAGGTCAACAACATAAAGCTTGTCCTTTTTCCAGAACAGTTTTGCATGTTGCTTCGAGACCACAGGCTTTTTTGCATCAAATTCCTGCTCCGATAAATTAATTTCTGTATTAATTCTGCCGATTATTGTTGGGGAGCCTAATGAAATTGGATATCTGACACCCCTTTTTGCTCCGATTAAAACCTGTAAATACGGCGGTTCAATATGGCTTGACGTTGCACCGTACTCTTTCAGCGGACCTGTTTCCAGTAGCTCTTCCGCTTCTTTGCTGTCGATGATAAAGTCAAGCTCAATGAAAAAGTGGGTATATAGAACCATTAATTTCTGTAATATAAATCTGGCTATGATATCTATTTCATCTTGTATCAGGTAATTTCCGATTTGAGATTTGTACTCTATGCTCCAAAACCTTTGATATATTTTTCTTTCAAATCCGTGCTGCTCCAGCTCTTCTCTATGTTTTTGGTATGCCTCCTCAAATATCTCCTGCATTTTTCTTGAACTTGAATTATATCTTGCATTGATTTTTATTGAATCCTCAATTATTTTAACTTCACTATAAAATTTCCTGTTGGAAGATTCGAATAGAATCGTTAAGCTTTCTTCAAGCAAGCTTATTTCCAAATCAAATCTGGTTGAAAACTCTTTTAGCTCATTTGCAGAAAAAAACAAATCATATATCATATACAGAAGTTCAACTTTTGCTTTTGTTATTTTGTCTTCCTCTTTTTCATCGGGATTTTTACCATCATTTAAATGATCCACAATCAGCTTCGAAATTGCTTCCGATCTGGTGAATCCATTCTTCAAGCAGTATTGGTCAAGTATTTGAACTAGTTTTTCACTTAGACTTATAGAAAATATTTTCTTCAAAACAGTTACCCCCCTTTCTGCAATAGTTTTTTAGATGCAAAAAAATATGCATAAATAAAAAAACAAATTGCATTATACTTTATGTTATTCAGTATAATGCAATTTGTTTTTTATTGTCAATACTTTCCTTGTCAAGTTTCTCCATTTTTTTTAATTATTCAAAACAAATTGACAAATGACGAATTGCTCTAACTATTCCTGTACTATACCTTAAATATTGACACCAATTCCAGCAACCTGTCAGCGCTCTTACTGACATCATTGGTTTTTTGCAATACTTCGTTTGTTCTCTTGACTATAACGGCAGCTTTGCTAGCTAAGTCCGAAGTCTCAGACGCTCCTGCTTCTGAAGCGACTGCAACATCATTAATGGCTTTTGCCATATTCTGTATGGAAGCATATAATTGTTCTGTAGTGGCACTTAGATTCATGACCATATCATTGAGCAGTTGGGCATCATTATTATATTGCTCCCCGGTCACAGCAAGCATGTCATAATCCTTTACAACCTTATTCTCTAAAAATTCCAGGACCTGTCCGGCACTTTCCGAAAGAATTTGGACCGACTCCACTATCACTTTTGTCACTTCTTTAATTTCATTGACGGTCTGTTTTGAATTCTCAGCCAGGTTCCTTATTTCTCCTGCAACAACAGCAAAGCCTGTTCCTGCGCCTCCTGCATGGGAAGCTTCAATTTCTGCGTTCAGCGCAAGCAGGTTTGTCTTCGAAGATATGACTAAAATTGCATCAGTTAATTCCTGTATTCTTTCTACAGCCTTTGATTGTTCTATAGCCTTTCTCAGTTTTACTGCAACGTCCATGAGAACTTCCTGAGCTCTTTTCTGAGAATCAATTGCAGTGGCTTTGAGCCTCTCGGCTCTCTTGCTTACTTCACCTGCCGTTTCTGCGCTGTGCTGAGTTTCATTTGCTATGGAATCAATCGCTCCCTCAATTTCATTGGACGTGGCATTCATTTCCTCTGCCGCTGCAGAATTCTCATCCATTTTTAAGGACAATTTACCAATGATACCCGACATGAAATCTATTTCAGAAGTCAGCGCATACATATTTTCATCAACGTTTTTAATTGCTTTGCCTACGCTGTTGGCTTCTTCAACAACATTACGTATTATTCTTGAAACCTTTACATTAATGTTATTAAAAGACCTGGCTAAATCACCTATCTCATCACGCCTCCTCGTGTATTTCTCTTTCATAACCCTAGAAAAATCCCCGTTGGACATAATATTGCATTCATTCGACAAATGGGTTATGGGCGTGGAAATGCCTTTCCCCATGAGATATGCGACTATGAATCCAGCCAGTAAAAATATAAAGGATATAGTAAAAAAAGTCCGCTTAAGTTCTGCCAGCCCTGACAGCATTTCCTCCTTGTCAACTGAAACGGCTATAGACCAGCCATATCTCTCGAACGGTGCAAATCCTGCAACTTTGGAAACACCGTGAAATTTATATTCTCCAAAGCCCGTCTTTCCTTCAGTCATTTGTTTCTGAACATCAATAAACCCCTCAAATCCCAGTTGCAGGGCTACGCTTCCTGATCCGTCCGGCCGGGAAGCAGCATTTTTCCCCGTGCTATCCTCACTGCCTTTAATTGTAGCTGAAGAAACTGCATCAGGTGATTCCGGGTTAACGGTTGCTGAAGTTATTGCATCGGTTGCACCTGTATCTGCAGATGCGGAAGAACTCCTTGACCTTGCGGTTTTTATCACTTCCAAAAGAAGGTTTGTGTCTGCATGAGCAATTGTCCGTCCTCTGCTGTCTATTATAAAAGCCTCTCCTGTCTCCCCAAACTTAATTCTTCCGGCAAATTCACTCAGCTCCAGGCCGTCTCTCACAGCCATCAGCACACCTGCTGTTTCGCCGTTTACTTTAACAGGGACAGCATATATCATAATGATGCCTGTTCCTTCGTTATCAAGCATGGGTTCTGTTACAAATTCCTCACCGGACAGGGCTCTCTTAAAAACCTGATTTTCACTCATATCTGCTATTCTGCCATCATCAAACAAAGCCTCTCCGTTTTTGTTGACCAGTATCATTTGCTTGTGTCCTGATCTTCTGATTTCATCCGACATAACAGCCCTTACTTTGGAATCGTCTGCATCCGGTTTAACCAATATGTCCATGTAGTCCAGTGACGCTATAATATTCAATGTGTTGAGATAGTTCTGTATTCCGTCTTCTATAGTTATTGATGCCTCCATGGCAACTTTCGGCATTGTTTCTTTCAAAACGCCTACTAATGAATTATGGGATATTGCATAAGCAACCAGTCCTAAGCCGGCACATATAAAAAATACCAGCAATCCTAATAACGCAATGATTCTTGTACTTATTTTTTTCATACCATCTTACCCCAATATTAAAAAATTAAGAGAAAAAGCCCGGAAAATTGTCGATATCAGTTGAATTGTACCAAAATTTTGATTAATTATCAATAATATCTTTATGTATCAAAATTTTGTTTAACGATTCTTTTTATATGTTCTCTCAAGCACTTCGATTGCCTTATCTTCATCAAGCGGCTCACTGATTAAATATCCCTGGATTCTGTCACAGCCCCAGTTTAACAGAAATTTTCTTTGTTCTTCATGCTCTACTCCCTCTGCTACGACACAGTGTCCAACTTTATGGGCCATGGAAATAATATCGCTGGTCAGGGCCCTCTCGGGTTTAAGATACATTAGTTTATCAATAAAAGATTTATCAATTTTAACACAGTCGACATTCAATTCCCGTTCTCTCGAAAGTGAAGAATAACCTGTCCCAAAGTCATCAATAAGGATATGGAGTCCTGCGCCTTTTAGTATGCCAAGCGTGGCGTTTACTTTTTCAAAATCAGAAAAAATTATGGATTCTGTAATTTCAAGTCCGATATTTGCCGGGTTGACTCCAATATCTTTAATCATTTCAAAAAGCTCCTGGCAGAAATCAGTTTTAAGCAGCTGGATGACAGAAAGGTTAATAGTTACGTACATGTGGTCATATCCCAGCATTTCCAGCTTTTTTAAGAAACACAAAGCTTTTTGAATAATCTTTTTTCCTACCGGAATTATAAGTTTTGTTTTCTCAGCAATGGCAATGAATTCTGTAGGAGGTACCAGCCCAAGCCTATCACTGTTTAACCTGGCCAATGCTTCAAAACCAAAAATCTGGTTTGATTTAAGGTCCAGTATCATCTGATACTGCAGAAACAGTCCTCCGTTTTCTTCATCTGATGCGATTTTTTCAAGTTCTCGGGTTATTTCCTGCTCACGGTTTATTTGCATCTCTATCTTGTCGTCGTAAAAACAGATCCCAATATCCTTATCATTTTGTTTAGCAGCTTTTTCCGCAGCTATCAGCAGTTTCTTAAAAAGCTGCTCAGCGTCAGCCTCATCTTCTTGAACTATTTCCAAAATCCCAATCCCTGCTCCGACTCTTTCTGCTATCAGATAATTGACCATTGTATTTGCTATTGAGTTGCAGAATTCAATCAGTTCGTCTCTGTCTTTGTAGTTTTTTATATAGAATACAAACAAATTCTCATATGCACTGCACAAAAGCCGGTTTTCCGTACAGTGTTCGCTAAGCGCCGCGGCCAAATTTTTAACCAATTCCTGAGTGTAATGAAATCCATATACTACCCTTAAGGTGTGCACTTTACTCAAATTTAGGCCAACAAGAGCCCTTCTTCCAATTGTTCTTTTTTTGGCATCATTAATAATAAGGTTAAACAAATAATTTATGTTGTACAAACCGGTCAATCTGTCGTGATCCTGGTTATATTTAAGAATGTCTTCCATTGCTTTTCGGTCTGATATATCAATAATAATTCCTTCAAGAGATTCTACTTCACCTTTGTCATTAAAAATGCCTTCACCCATCTCAAGGACCCATTTTCGCTCTCCGCTGGCTGTGGTAATTTCATATTCATACTTGAACGGCAAATGCTGGGAAAGAACGCGCTCCCACTCTTCCCAAAGAATCTCACGATACTCCGGTGCAATTAAATCATTATAGGAAAGGTCTTTGCTGTTTAAAAGAGATTCCGGAGTGTAGCCGGTCAACTTAAAACAGCCATCGGAAATATATTGCATCGTCCAATTCCTGTCATATTTACATCTGTAGGCCAACCCCGGGAGATGGGAAAGAAGCACGGATTTGCTGCGCTCACTTTCTATCAGCGCTTTTTCCATTATTTTTCGTTCGGTAATATCCTGAATCAGACATATATGGTTACATTGTTGGTCATAATATAAGGAAAGCCTGGACATTATAAGGTTTACCCACGCAATTGAACCATCAGGCCTGATTAACCGTTTATCTATATTATAGCCGCTTATTTCACCAGATTGGAGTTTTTTATATAATATAAGTTCCTCTTCTAAATCTTCGGGATGTGTAACCGCCGCCCAACCAAGTCTGATAAGTTCATCTTTTTTTCTGCCGGCAATTTTCTCAAACATCGGATTAATTCTGCAATTACTGTTTGTCTCTGGCGTGGTCGGCTCTTTATTATAGCAAATTGCAATGCCAATAGGCGCCTGATAAAAAATTAGATCAAGCGTCATCCATTGTTCCTGCAGTTTTTGTTCCAATGCTTTATGAGCCTTAAGCAGTTCAATATGGACTGCAATTCTGGCTTTCAATGAATCCATATGAATCGGTTTCCTGATATAATCCACAGCTCCAAGCCTTAAGCCCTTTATCTCATTATCAATCTCATCATAAATGGTCAAAATAATTGTGCGTATTTTCCGATACCTGGCATCGGACTTCAGCCTTTCAAGAACTTGGAAACCGTCCATATTAGGCATATTTAAATCGAGTATAAGAAGGTCAATATCATCATGCTCTTCAAGTATGCGCATAGTTTCAATACCGTCACAAGCAGTCAGAATGTTGTACTCATTCAGCATATTTTTGATGATTAACATATCTGTTGCTGAATCTTCAACTACTAAGATCTTAATCGACAACATTTATCCTCCTTTCCAGCTCTTCTCATTCTGCGGTGCGCATTCAAACCTAACCTTTTTCAGGCTGTAATTTCTTTATTTCATCAAGCAACCTGCATAATAACCGGGAGAATTTTTCTTCCAAAGCCGGTATCTCTTCCTCCTTTTGCTCATTTAAAGCCTTTTGCAACGCCATTGACACTTCGTACAGCGGTTTGGCACCGATACTGCCGGAACTGCTTTTAATCTTATGTACAATTTGTGCGGCATCTACATATCTCTTTTCATAAATGGCTTGTCTAATCTTGTCCACAGTATCCTGGTTCTCACTTGCATATTTATTCAGGACCTTCCGGTAAAGCTCCAAACTACCGCCCATATTTTTCAGCCCTGCTGCCTGGTCTAGAACAGATGCGTTTTTTGCAAGCAAATCCTTGACTGTCTGTATAAAGTAGTCGGGATTAAAAGGTTTGCTGATATAGTGGTATATCCCGTTTTGCACACATTTTTCACGCACCCCTGGTATTACATCTGCTGTTATCGCCACTATGGGTATATCAGCTGAAATTTTTCTGATTTTACGGGCAACTTCATAACCGTTCATAACCGGCATATGCAAATCCAATAAAATCAAATCAATAATGTCTTCATGCTGCTGATAAAGTTCCAGTGCTTCCTTCCCGTCTCCGGCTGAAATCACATCTATTCCCGCTTGTTGGAGAAAAGACTGAGCAATCAATTGATTTGTTTCATTATCTTCGACCAGCAAAACACAATGGGATTCATCTAACTTCTCCGGTTTTTTCTTTTTCCTATTAGGCGGAAAATCAGATACCGCCTTTTGATTGAAAAGGTCAAGAACTCCGTCAAGAAGGGTGGATGGTGTAACGGGTTTGCTGATTCCCCTGTCAATTCCATGCTCGTTAAGCTTATCAAACAGGTCCTCCTGCATCATAGGAAGCAGCATTATAATTTTTGGTATTCTCCCAATTTTATCGCTGCTACGTATGGCTTCAACAAAATTGAAACCGTCTTCGGACAGGGTATCGTAATCTATAATCAACAAATCAAAAGGCTTGGCAATTGTGCCATCAGCAGCTTCAAGCATCCTCAGCGCGCCAGCCTCGGTGTTTGTAAGTTGGCAGTGTATTCCAAAGGCGCTTAAATAACTCTCGACCATATTCGTATTTTCCCCTGATTTCCCCAATACCAGTGTTCGAATATCCTTGAGACGCTTGGAGGATAAAGCTTTTTTATACCTGTTTTCTGTTTCCGTATCGACAGTTAAAGGCAAAAGTATAATGAACGTGGACCCTTCACCCGGTGTGCTGAATACCTCTATTTCTCCTCCCATCATGTCCAACAGGTTCTTGACAATAGACAGTCCTAACCCGGAGCCGCCGAAACGCCGGTTAATACTGATGTCTCCCTGCACAAAGGGTGTGAAAAGCTTGTTTAATTGTTCCTCCGTCATGCCTATTCCGGTATCTTTAACAGTAAAAGATATGTGGTATTTATCGTTTTCTTTTGCCAGGAGCCGAATATCCAGCAAAACCTCACCTGCACTGGTAAATTTGACTGCGTTGTTCAGTACATTCAGCAGGATTTGTTCAATTCGTTTGGCATCACCGAAAAACCAATTGGGAACAAGGGGGTCTTTTGAAAACCTGAAACTGATTTTCTGCTCTTCGACTTTATATGAAATAATATTGACAACTTCCTGAATTACCTGGTCCAAGCTGAAAGAGGTAATTTCAAGTTCAGCTTTTCCAGCTTCGATCTTTGAAAAATCAAGAATATCATTAATGATGTGTAACATATTATTGGCCGCTTGCATGATCCGGTCGATATACATGTTTTGAGTTAAGGAGATATCCGTTTTCTTGAGCAGATAAGCCATTCCGGTAATTGCGTTAAGAGGCGTCCTGATTTCATGTGAGATTCTTGCCATAAAGCTTGACTTAAATTCATTTGCTTCTTCCGCTTCCCGTTTTGCCATTTCCAAATCCTTTTGTACCTGTTTTCTATGCTGAATCTCTTTTCGCAAGCGGGCAATCCAGAAAAAGGAAACAGTTATTACGATAATGACAAACGCACCAATGACTGAAAGGACCCGTATGATTGGTCCGTAATCTATATCAGTCTGCAGGTCAATCCACTTATTATTAACGGCAAGTTTCTCATTTTCAGTTATGGCATTAAGCGCTTTGTTAATAATGCTTATCAACTCGGGCCAGTCTTTACGGACAGCAAAATACAAGGCTTGAGGCTTATCTGCTTCAAAGGCTACAAATCTTAGATTTGTCAATCCGTTCGCCCGTATTAAGTAGTTTGTTGTAGTAAGATTCCCTATAAAAGCTTTTTCTGAACCCGTTGCCACAGCGGTGAGAGCTGCTTCGGTAGAGTCGTATATACTTAGATTTATATGTGGATATGATAAGAGGTAGCTGTGGTGAGAACTGTAACGTTGTACCGCAACAGTTAAACCTTCCAAATCTTTCATGCCGGATATGTGGGTATCTGTATCCCTGGTTACAATTACCCTTTTAAAATAGTAATACGGCTGGGAAAAGAGAAAGTGCTTTTCTCTTTCTTCCGTTTTCCCAACAGCAGGCAATGCATCAACCTTTCCTTCAAGCGCCATACTATAAGCTTCGGGCCATCTCAGCCCTTTAACAACTTCAAATTTAAGTCCGGTTTTTTCGCTGATCAAAGAAAGGTAGTCTGCGGCAATTCCATTATACTCGCCGTCTTCATCTATAAACTCAAACGGAATAAATCCCGGGTCTACACCAAGTCGTATCAACGGGTGTTCTTCCATAAAAGCAAGCTCGTCCTCTGTCCAACTTATACTACTTTCAGCAGCATAACAGGGGCATATTATTGTTGAGGTTATGACAATAAGTACAAACAATAAGATATATATCTTTTTCATAACCATGCCTGTACAGTGAAAACACAAGAAAACTCACTATACAGTATCCTTTCCATTTTTTATACCTCTGTTGACTTGATATAGTTTTTCCAAGAGCTCTTGCCTATCTTCCAGCAGTCAATAATTCATTCACGCCAACCATGCTGTCGACATATTGTCACAAAAATATCAATAATATTACTAATATATCCAAAATATACTAAACACTAACATTATTATATCTCAACAAATACATGTAATCAAACATATTTTTGGCCTAAAACAATAAATGATAAAAAGAAGCAGAAGAGCCATTCCCCTGCCTGCTATTTCAATATTTTAAGGGCCTTTGCTTTAGTTACGGCCTGCAGTCTCCTGCTTACTCCCAGCTTTAAATATATATTCTTAATATGTCCCTTGACTGTATTTATTGTAATCTTCAAATAATCGGCAATTTCCTTGTTCGACATGCCTTTGGCAATGAGATTCAGCACCTCTATCTCCCTTTCGGTAAGAGGCTCAATCAGATCTGCGCATTCTGCCTCTTTGTTTTCTATGAATTCTTCTGAAATATAATCCTGCAGCTTCTTCGCATATGCTATTTGGGCAGTTAAAAGTTTCACTGTCTCCAAACGTTGGGGTGCAAAAACACCCGGTAAAAAGTTGTTTTCAAGGTACAACACTCCAAAAGGAATGCCCCGGAACAAAAGGGGCAAACATGCTATAGACTTTGGATTTGACTCTGTTATATAAGGGTCATTGGCGAAGATTCCTGCCTGATCTCCAAAATTAACAACTATGGTATCCAAAGTCCGGGCTACGTAGTTTACTACAGATTTCGCGATATCGTCATATTCTTCAAGCGGGATTGTTTTTGCTTTTGCCCTGCTGCTGTTTGTGTCCTTTAATACTTCTATGAATAATTCGCCACCCTCTTCGAGTATCAAGTAGCCGCTGTCAGCACCTATACTTTGCACCACTACATCCAGAAAACCTTCTAACAGCTTGTTTAGATCAGTTTCATTAGAAATGCTTTCAATAGCTTTACTTATGAAGTAAGAATCCAGATTACCGGCCATTTGTTCGATAACCGGCAAAGAAGTATTCATCACGTCTCTGAATTCTCCACTGGTATGGTTTATTTCATTCTCCACGTATATTTCATGCAAAATTCCAGGATACTTTTCCTGCAATTCGTTGACTTTAGCCACTGCTCCCCACTTCTTATATCCGTTGCAAGCATCTATCATATAAGTTTTGGCTACCTTTTCCATACCCTGTGCAAGGTAAAACTTTGCTGCCAATTCATTTGCCAGAGCTTCATTTTGTATATAGCCGAAAATACGGGCTGAGCGTATAGCCCTGTCATAAAGTGACATTGCTTTTTCTCTTTTGTTTTTGAGACCTGCGGTTTGTGCGCATATCAACAAATATTTATGCTCAAAATTTTCCTTACAGTACTGTGCCCATTTTCTTAACTTCCGCAAATTCTTCCTCAGTATTCCTGCATAGAAAATCCGTTCTTTTCGGGGCATTTCATTATATAAAGACGTAATGGCCAATGAGTCGTAGAAATAATATTCGGCATAAACCATAAAACCGATAATGGCTCCCAATAAAGGCCGGACCTTCTGAGACATGGACAAGGCTTTCCTGTAATCTCCTGCCATATAATACATCTGCATTCTGCAGTAATAATATGTTGCCAGTGAAGTCTTGTCTTCCTGAGCCAGATTCAGCAGTTCTTCCTTTTCCAGTTCTGCCACGCCGGATGCCAGTGTATCATTGTTCCGTCCTGCCAGCACAGACACAACTGCATCATAAATAGCTGCATTAATTTTGAGATGATAGTGCTTTGTTTTCCTTAAAATCCCGTACTTTTCGCGTATTTCCTCATTCATTTTCTCCAGGGAGGTACCCATGATATATTGGTTTTCAAGAAGCAGGCAGTGAGAATAACCTGCAATTACCAGATTTCCCGCTTCCGTTCCGGTGATGACCGCCTTTCTGAGATAATCCAAACCAAAGGCTGCATGTTTGGTCCAATGAGAGATTAAAGAACCTGCAACAAAGTATACGATACACTTGGATGAACTTCGTCCGTATTTTTCAGCCAGTTCTATACCTACTTTGCTATACCTCTCCCCTGCTTCATAATCTCCAAATATGAGCCCGGCAATAATGCCATATCCCATGTAGCCCACCGGAGCAACCTCGCTGTTTCCATAGCGCAGGGCAAAGTTGCCGGTTTTAATAATTACAAAACTGTAAAGCTCCGGAAATGTGGCCATGGTTACATAACATAAACGGGCTAAAAGCTCCAAAATTTTCCTCTTTCTCATATCTTCCATCTCAGGAAGGAGGAAAAGATCCTCTATATTTTTGTCCCGCATATACCACTTGTACAAAAACAGTTCCCTGACATAATCCAGCGCTGAGGGATTAACCGGAATTCTGAGCCCAAGGTTCTTCAAGGCTTGAATACCTGTGTGAACAGCCTTGTCGAATTTTCCGATACCGGCATATAATATCATTTTTGAACCATAAACATCTGCACGCTCCAGTTCTGTTTGGGATCTCTCAAGGATAGTATCAAACAGCTTCTCGGCAGCTTCAGTATCACCACATAAGTATAGTGCCTGGGCAAATTCCAAATGCAATTCGAAACTGAGAAGATAGTCACGTTCCCAGGCATCTTCCGGCATAAGCGTATTTGCGCATCTGAAATATTCCAAAGCTGAAGCATAGGCTGCAGAAGCTCTTGCTTTCCGCCCTGCCATAAGGTTATATCTTGCCAGCCGGATCCTTTTTTCCATGTCCTGGATCAATTCCAGTCCACGATTGAAATGGTCCATTACGGATAAAATGTTCTCTTCCAAATTGCCGGCCGGTATATTTTCCAAAAGGTACGAGCCTATCATAACATGCTTTTTCTTCTTTTCTTCTCCTGTTACAAGAGAATATACCGCTTGCTGTACACGGTCATGAAGAAACTCATAATAAGAATTGGTCTCTTCTTTCTCCAACACTATAACAAGGCCTTCATGGATGGATGGCATCAATGCGGCCGCCGTTTTTTCAGGCGACTTGTTCCAAAAGGCCGCCAAGGTTGCCAGATCAAACTTATTTCCATAGCAGGATGCCAGCATAAGCAATTCTTGCGTTTCTATAGGAAGCTTTTGTATTTTCTTCAATATAAGCTCCAGGACGTCTTCTCCTTGCTGCAGGTTTTGTATAGCTTTCAAATCCCACTGCCAACAACCTTCCTGCATGTTAAAGTACAGAAGTCCTTCGTCATGTATCAGCATTAGAAACTGTTTTAATGAAAAGGGATTGCCCGCTGATTTCCGGTAAAGCCATTGAGCAAGGGAGTCTGAATTACTTAACTGAGTATCCAGCGTATCGGCTACCAGCTTTTCAACATCAACCCTTCTCAAAGGAGAAAGCAAAATTTGAATCTTATTACTATGTCCTTTGAGTTCCTCGTGTTCCTCCAAAATTTCGTACAGCGGATGGCCTTTCTCCAGCTCATTTTCACGAAAAGCACCCAATATAAGCAAATGACGGAGGTTTGCATCCTGTATTAAGAATTTTAGCAGCTTCACCGAGGCATGGTCCGCCCATTGCAGGTCGTCCAGGAATAGTACCAGGGGATGGTCTTTCCGGACAAACACCTTAATGAAATCCCTGAATATAGTTAAAAAGCGATTTTCAGCTTCCTGGGGCGGAAGGGGTTCCACAGGAGGCTGCCTGCCTACAATCCATTCCAGCTCCGGAATGATTTCTGTGATTACAGCACAATTACGGCCTATGGAATGTAAAATCTTATTTTTCCACCAGGTAAGTTTTTTAATGCCCTCAGTCATAAGTTGTTTTACCAGGTTTCCAAAAGCACTGGAATAAGGAGCATAAGGAATATTTTTTCTTAGCTGGTCTGCTTTCCCCATAATAAAATAACCCTTTTCCAACACAGCAGGTCCAAGGCTTTCGTTTACCAGCATGGTCTTTCCTATACCCGGTTCCCCGCTTATCAGTATGGTTTCTGTTTTCCCCTCGCAAACACGGCGAAAAGCAGCTCTAAGTGTTTTTATCTCTTTTTTCCTGCCATAAAATTTGCCGGATAGATGAAAGCGCGCCGAGTCATCTATCCTTCCTATATGTATACCGCTAATTTGCCCTGTTTCAGTCAGTTGCCTTTTACATTCTTTAAGATCCCACATAAGCCCGTATGAACTCTGATATCTCTCTTCAGGATCTTTATTAAGAAGTTTCATAATAATATCAGATATAACTGAAGGCATATCAGGATTAATTTTCACTGGTGGTTCAGGTATTTTGGTTAAATGAGCGTATGCCCATACAGCAGGATTTTCAGCCTGCAAAGGAAGCCGTCCGGTCAAGATCTCATAGAAAACAACCCCAAGGGAATAAAGGTCACTGCGCCGGTCAACCCCTATGTTTAACAGGCCTGTTTGCTCAGGAGACATATATTCCAGGGTTCCTGTCCGATTATTGGCAGGCAGCGCGTTTTTGTTTTCCACAGGAACCAATACGGCACTGCTAAAATCGATTATGTAGCATTTTTTCACATCCGGACAAATGAGAATATTTTCCGGTTTTAAATCCCTGTGGATTACACCTCTTTGATGAAGCTGTCCAAGAATTTCTGAAAGCTGAATGGCAATATCCAGAAAGCACAACAGATCTAGAGTGTGGGCCTGAATGTATTTTCTAAGGGATATAGCTCCGACATCTTCCATGACCAAAGCAAAAAATGTTCTTTCCTGTTCAAATTTCACAGGCTTAATAATGCCATCAATATCAAGGTTCCGCATAATTTCGTATTCATGAATGAGTACGGATATCTCAACCGGGTTGGCTGCTTCTTTTTTAAGTGCCTTTATGATAACCGGCATCCGGTTCTTGACTGAATATCCTCTATATACCTTTATTGTATTGTTTTCATGCAAGACCTCACTGATTCTATAATCGTGTAGAACATGCATCTGAATTTAACCCTCCTGTTTTTTATAGTACCACCAGTTTTACATAAAGTGAAGGGATATATTAAATCCGTATTGCTATATTTAAGAAGCCATTTCCCGATTCATAAGCTGAAATTGCCGCAGCAGCACAATATATTTATAATTTGAATGGAAAAAAATACGCAAAATACACCCTGCGCTTAATTATGAACAGGGTGCATAAGTGAACCATTAATTTCTTCTTTATTCATTTAACTTTATATCTGATATGTCTTCGCAAATAATTCCCACAATCATTGAAGTCTCTGCTCTTTTTATAAAATCCCACAGAGCAGTCATTTTGCTGCTTTAAGCCTACAGTTTGAAATTACTGACCATATTGTTCAGCTCATCAGCCAATTCTGCAAGCACGCTGGCAGAAGAGGATATCTCCTCCTGAGCGGCGGTTTGCTCTTCAATAGCAGCCGCAACTTCCTGACTTCCGGACATGAATTGTTTCGCAACATTGTAAATAGCCCTGCTCATTTCTTCCACTTTTTGGATTTCTTCCACTGCTTTTTCTATTTCTTCATTTATTTCTTTTACTTTAATGTCTACATCCCTGCTGGTACTGACAATTTCTTCAAAAGATTTGCCTGCTTCTTCTGCCATTTCTGCGCCTTCAATAACCTCATTAACCCCTTCAGTCATGCTTTCGGCCACCAGCTCTGCCTGAGTTTGTATTTCCTTTAATATTTCCGTAATCTCCTTTGCTGCGCTTGCAGAGCCCTCGGCAAGCTTGCGTATCTCATCGGCTACAACTGCAAAACCCTTCCCGTGTTCACCGGCCCTTGCAGCCTCTATTGCCGCGTTCAGGGCAAGCAGGTTTGTCTGTGATGCAATGTTGGATATCGAATCCAGGATTACTTTTATATCTGCAGTCTGTTTATTCAATGACTGGGTAACTTCCTGTGTATTGATAATTTTCTTCTTGATAGTCTCGATTTGATTTGTCAATTGTCTGACTTTATCGTTGCCGACTTCAGCAGCTTCGCTTGCTTTTATGGACGCTGATAATACAGTACGCGAATTATCATAAATTCTCTTATTTATCTCCAACTGATTTTTTATAACTTCCACAGTTTTTTCTGATTTTTCTGACTGGTCTACTGCACCGTTTGAGACTTGCTGAACAGTAGTTGCAATTTGCTCAATAGCTTTTATACTTTGTTCTGCTCCGACTTTAAGTGATTCCGCTGATTGAGCCACATTTTCACTTGTTTTGCTGATTTTGCTTATCATAGTTCGAAGGTTTGACACCATTTTATTAAATGCCTGAGCTAATACTGCAATATCGTCTTTTGAATTAATTTTTACCTCATCTATGTTAAGGGTTCCATCCGCAATACTCTGTGCGGATAAAGAAATCTTGCGGATAGTCCCGCCGGCCTTGCTTGAATATATTGTTGAAACTGTGAGACTTACGGCACTTACAAATATAATT
>DULF01000059.1 GCA_012840535.1 Clostridiaceae bacterium | reverse complement strand
CTGATAAAAGAAAGAAAATATTACCTTTACGGTACAACGGATAAAAATTGTTGGTCGGCGCCTGCAACCGGTTTTGACGTTTATACGAGCACTGACTTGGAAAACTGGCAGGGGCCTTTTCCTGCTTTCCGTCCGGGTGCTGGCTTTTGGGCTGACAGAAATTTCTGGGCTCCTGAAGTATATTACTACGGCGGAAAATTTTATATGTTTGCCAGTTTTAAGTCCGAACACAACTGCCGCGGAACACAGGTCCTGGTTTCAGAAAGCCCGCTGGGGCCTTTTGTGCCGTTTTCAGACGGACCGGTAACGCCGAAAGATTGGGAATGCCTGGACGGGACACTTTACATGGACAGGGAAGAAAATCCCTGGATGGTTTTTTGCCATGAATGGCTGCAGGTTGGTGACGGCGAGATCTGGGCTATTCCCATGACCAAGGATCTCCGCCGTGCTTC
Source organism: Clostridiaceae bacterium (assembly GCA_012840535.1). Taxonomy (GTDB): domain Bacteria; phylum Bacillota; class Clostridia; order Acetivibrionales; family DUMB01; genus DULF01. The sequence goes on along the minus strand of DULF01000059.1, from coordinate 17,571 downwards.
CGGGGAACCTGTATTTCTTTTCCGTGCATCGGAAGCGCCATGGGTGCGGGCGGTTGGAAATCCGAAAGGCGGCAAATTTGTTACAGACGGGCCTTTTTTATACAGAACATCAGGCGGAGACCTTCTGATGATTTGGTCAAGTTTTACCAAAGAAGGGTATGCCCTCGGAGTGGCACGATCTTTGTCGGGAGAAATTGAAGGACCGTGGAAACATGATGAAGTCCCGCTTTTTAACAAGGACGGGGGACACGGAATGCTGTTTAAAACTTTTGACGGTGAATTTATTCTGTCAATTCATATGCCTAATAAGACTCCATTGGAACGGCCGATTTTTCTTCGCATAAGAGAGGAAGACAGCAAATTAATTCTGTTGTGACGACCGGGGTGGCGAATATGGATAAAAAAGCATATATAATTTGTTTAAACCATATGGATCCATTATGGAGAAGATGCTTCAATGAACATTATAATTTCGAGGGGAGTGTCATAAGACCTTATTCTGACATAGAAGAAGCGCTTTTTGACCAATGGCTGGACATCATTAGCAACTCTGACTGCAAATACTCCGTAGAACAGTCGCTTACCGTAAAAACATATCTTGACAGGAATCCCGACAAGCTGGAATTATTCAGGCATTTGGTCAAAACCGGCAAAATCGAACTATTAGGCGGAGGAGAAACAATAATTGATTACAATATGGTTCACGGAGAATCTATTATAAGAAACCACCTATATAGTATTCAATGGTATAAGGAGACTTTCGGTAGAATTCCGTCAAGCGCGTACGCAGCGGATACGTTCGGACTCAGTGCACAGCTGCCCCAAATATTCAGAAAATTCGGGTATACCGTTCTCTCCGGGTATGACAGGGTGTTTGACAATCCAAGGCCTTTCTGGAGAGGGCTAAACGGTGATGTAATTTATATAAAGAAAGATTATGAAGACATAGGGGTAAAAAAAGTTGTTTTCCCGGATTATGGAAAATATTTTGTATGCCCTGACTGTAATGGCGAAGGATGCGGGGTTTGCAGCTACACAGGCGTGGATTACAGCTATAAAAGCAATAATATGGATCTGGAAAATTTTATATTCAAGCATAAGGACATGGAAGAGACCTATAGGGAAATGCAGGGCTCAAAGGGAAATACTTTTATTGTTTTCTTTACATCTGAGGAAACCTTAAAAACTGAAGATTTTATTGCTCTTAATGAAGAATATGGTAAAAAGTATGGAATTGATATTGAATATGTGACATTTGAAGATATTATCGGGAAATTTGGGCAATCATATGTTAATATGCTGTCGGCGGGGAATATTCCGGAAGAGGATATAGACCCGAGAGTTGAAGGCAACCCTGTGTGTACCGGGTGTTATTTGTCGCGTATAGAGCTTAAGAAACTCAACAGAAAACTTGAGCATATGCTTCTTTCCTGTGAGAAGTTTGCAACTTTTGCAAGCGATTTTGGAATGGTTTATCCCAAAAGAAAAATCCGAAGGCTATGGAATATGATGGGAATGATTCAGTCCCACGACAGCCTGCCTGCAAGCCACGTGGACGCAGGCGCCAAGGAGTTGCAAAAGATAGGAAGGAATGTGGCTTTGGGTGCAGCACAAATCTGCACCGAAGCAATAAAAACCATTGAAAGAAAAATCAATATACCGGAAAGAGAAGGATATAAAGCCTTTGTTCTGTTTAACCCGTTGAACTGGACGGTTGGGGATATACCATTTGATATTGTTATTGATGTAAGTAAGGATCAGATAATAGAAGGTCTCACAATAGAGGAGTATAACGGGAAAAGAGCAGAGGTAATGGATATACAATGTGTTGAGGGCCGCATGAAGAAAAGTTTGAAGGTGAAGTTTAAAGGTGTATATATACCGCCGATAGGTTACAAAGTATTTTATTACAAATTTGAAGGCAACCCAAAGCCACTGACAGAAAAGGATAACAAGACAATTGAAAATGAGTTCTACCGGATTGAAGCCAGCAATCACGGCGTTTCATGCTTTTATGACAAAATGCTGAATGAAATAATCCTGACAGAAGGTGCGGGAGACATTATTGTTGAAGATGACTGGGGAAGCCCGTACGGCACTTTGATACCGCCGTATTTTCGTGAAAGCATTTCGAATCCCTTTACGATGGACTACATGACCAAAAGAGATTCAGGTGTTGAAATAAAGGCTTTTGAGAATGACCAGAAACAAGTTTTAGTACTGAAAGGTTTCTATTCTTTTAAAGAACGTAATATTCAAAAGATTGAATGGAAGCAGGAAATTACACTTTATAACGGAATTGACAAGATTTATTTCAAAACTGATATTGATTGGGAAGCTGCCAATTGCAGGTTGAAAGTGTCTTTCCCGATGGGATTCAAAACCAGGGACGATGAAGCGTATTATGAGATACCATATGGGACGTTGAAGAGAAAAGCGTATGACAGCTCTTACGAATTTGCAGGGGCTAACGGAGATTGGCCGGCTCTGAATTTTGTAAGCTGTTACAATACCGAAAAAGATTATACGGTTTCGTTAATAAACAGGGGATTGCCTTGTTATCAGGTAAGAAACGGGACTATATTTTTAAGCTTACTGAGAAGTCCGACTCACCCGGTAAGCGGTTTGGTTTTTGATTTTGACAGAGCAAGGGATGCGGGACGGCATTCATTTGAGTATATGTTGACAACAAACAAAGGGGGGTTGAGAGATGGCAATGTAGTTCAAAAGGGAATTGAATTCAATACGGAATTTTTAAGCTGTAACGGAAATTACAAATGCGGAAGCCTTGGATTGGAGCATTCATTTTTGCGGAATACAAGCGGAAATGTGATTATTTCTGCCGTAAAGAAGTCGGAATACGGGGATTATAAAATAATCAGGGCTTATGAAGCTTATGGAGAGGCCGCGGAAGACCGGTTGGAAGGAATTAGCTATGAAACTATTGAGGAAGCAGACTTGCAGGAGAACTCCGTTAAAGCATTATCTGGCATCCGGTTTGAAAAATTTGAAATTAAAACACTCAAGGTTCGCAGCCATCCTTCTACTATTGTCGTAAAAAAAGTGGTAAAATAAATCTGCTATATTGCTGTTAAACAAATAGGTATCAAAATTTTAGTAGGAAATGAGTCGATCTGCTTTGAGTATGTCGATTGTTTCGAATATATTTAAAAATATAAAACTTAGGAATAAACTTTTAGTATCTTACTTTTTGATTGTGTTGCTGCCTGTTGTGATTATCGGCTATTTATTGATAGACAACACTAAAAGAATGTTAATTGACCAGAATATACAAAACAATAAAGCAGCAATAGATCAGATTTATATTGATATGACAAATGAATTAAACCGGTATATAAAGGTCTCGGATGTAATTTTTTCCGACAGGCAATTTCTCAATGCGCTGAATAAGAGGTATGCAACTGACGCAGAATATTTCGATCAATATAAAAAGTACTTTGAAAACTACTTTACTAAGTACATGGTTTCAAATCCTGACGACTTGAAGGTTGTAATTTATACGGACAATGATACTATCACCCAGGATAAGAATTTTATAAATTCAATTGATGATACTGTTAGGGAGAGCAAATGGTTTAAAGATATTGTAAACGCCAAAGGAAAGGTAGTCATAAGAGAGCCTTACGAGACTCCAGGCGGGAAAAAGATAGTTGCAATAGGCAGGCTATTGGTGGATTTAAACAATAAAAGACATACGAATATCCTTGTAATAGAGATTCCTGAATCAAGGTTTTACCGGCTTTTAGGAAAGGCCAACGGAGATGGCGTTTATATTGCAAACTGCAATGATATTATTGTCATGTCAACTAATGAAACCAATAAAGGCAAAAATTTTGAAGAAATGCTTAATGCCGGAGAAATTGGCAAAGCTGCGGGTAAAGGAAATACTGGCGTTATAATGGATAATAACAGAATAATTTTAATCAGGAGATTTGAAAGTAACCTGATTGATGGTTGGAAAATTATATTGGTGGCTTCAGCAAGACAAATTTTCGCCAAGATAAATAAATCAATAAGGTACTATTTATATGTTTGTTTAGCTGTAACTCTCGTATCAATTGCCCTGATAGTCCTGTTTTCAAATCTCCTGACGGTCAGGTTAAAGCGCCTTCTGAATAATATGGTTCAGGTACGGAACGGAAACTTCGAGGTTTTTGTAGATGATGGCAGCAAAGACGAAATAGGGGAGTTGTCTGAAGGTTTTAAAGAAATGATACTCAGGATTAACAAGCTTATATCGGAAGTGTATGTTGCCAATCTCAGGGTCAAAGATTTGCAGATAAAGAAAACCGAGGCGGAGATTAAAGCCCTTCAAAGCCAGATTAATCCGCACTTCCTCTTTAACTTTATGGAATCAATATGCATGAACCTCCTGAAAAAGAAAGATTATGAAACTTGTGATATAATACAGCGTTTCGCCAAATTACTGAGGAAAAGCATAGAATGGGGAAAGGACGAAGTCACACTTGAACAGGAACTGGAACTTGCGGAAAACTACCTTAAGATCCAAAAGTTTAGATACAGGGACAAGTTCGAGTATGAAATAAACATAAACCCGGGACTATTAAACCTTGCCATACCAAAGTTTACATTACAACCGATAATAGAAAATGCGCTATACCATGGAATTGAGCGGATAGAAAAAGCAGGCCGTCTTAATATATATTCCCAAATCAGAGAGAACGAAGTTGCAATAATTGTTGAAGATAACGGATTGGGAATTGATGAGAAAATGTTAAAAATCATAATGAAAAGAATTGAAGCGGATAATGATAATCTGGATACCAATCATATAGGTCTGAGCAACGTGCATCAGAGACTCAAATTGTATTACGGAGAAGATTATGGAATATCAATCTTCAGCACTAAAGATTCAGGAACAAAAGTTGAAATAAGACTGCCGTTTAGAAAGGTTGGATAGGAGAGGAGAGCAGTGTATAAGGTTTTGGTTGCTGATGATGAACCGTTGATATGTGAAGGAATGGGCATAATTATAAACTGGAGGGATTACGGTTTTGACAACCCTGATATTGCCGTAAACGGGAAGGAGGCACTTGAAAAAGTATGCGCAGGGAAGTATGACCTTGTAATTACGGACATACGTATGCCCCTGCTTGACGGTTTGGAGCTTATTAAGGCACTTAAAGACAAGAAGCCGGAAATAAAAATAATCATTCTTAGCGGGTACAGCGAGTTCAGCTATGCAAGACAAGCCATTCAGTATGGGGTAAAAGGGTATTTGCTGAAACCAATAACTGCAGATGAACTTATACGCAACATTCTGACTGTGAAAAAGGAATTGGATGAGGAAATAACGAGAACAAAAATTCTCGTAAAGAGCAGGGATGCTTTCTTGTATGATTTTGTAACCGGGAATCTTACATGGAAAGAAATTAATAAGAAAGGCATAGAGTATGGATTAAATCTTTCATTTGACAGCTATGCTGTTGCATTGGTCGAAATAGATAACTTTTTCAGTATGCTGGAAGAAGATCTTGACACTGCCAGAACAAGAAAAGCTGAAATAAAAAATATTATTGACATATTTGTAAGAGATCGCAGCATGGGATATGTATATGACGAGATTGAAGGGATAACAGGAATACTTATTTGCGGAAGTATTCCAACCATAGATACGCAAAAACTGGTTTCGGAAATGAAGGCCCTTTGTTCTGAAATATTTTGCAGGACCGGGTTAAAAGTTTTTGCAGGCATAGGATGTGGAACAGCATGCGGTCAGAGCGTAAGCATCAGCAGAAAACAAGCTTTTCAGGCGCTTGAGAGAGCTCTTTTTACAAGAAAGGATGAGGTTGCTTGTTATGATTCAGCAGCTTTTTGCAAACTAAGCATACTGGGAGAAGAGTTTGATACAGGCAGGCTGATAACGGCTGTGGAAGAATGTGATAAGGAATTGGCCGCAAAAGAAATTGATTCCATTATTTCGCTGATCGTTGAGATGCCTGTTAATATTGAAATTGTAAGAGCTTTTGTGTTTGATATCCAGATGAAGCTTTGCAGGGTAATTAAAAACTATGGCGGGGATATGAGAGTTATATTTAATGAGGATGATTTCGAAAAAAATATTTTCAATCACAAGAGCATAATAGAATTTTCAAAATGGCTTCATAAAAAATGTGAAGAGACCATCACCTATATTTCAGGTTTTTTGAAGAAGGATTCTTACAGTATTATAGAACGGGTTAAAAAGTACATTGATGAACATTATCACGAGGATATCAGCTTAAAGGCTATTTCAAAGGTGTTTTATATGAACCCTGCATATCTCGGCCAGCTTTTTATAAAATCTGAGGGGGAAACTTTTAATGATTACTTGAATAAAAAAAGGATTTCTGAAGCAAAAAAGCTGCTTAGAAATGAAAATCTCAGGATGTATGAAATAATAGAAAAAGTAGGATATAAGACTCTCAGTTATTTCTACACCCAATTTCAAAAATATGAAGGGATTTCCTTTTCAGAGTTTAAGAATAATTAATATAAAGAGGAGTGAGAGTAAGGAAATGGGACGCCCCTCGCAGAGGAATGTTCACCAGGATACTCAAAATGGGACGCCCCTCGAAGAGGAGTGTCCGCCGGGACAATCAAAAGGGGACACTACTCGAAGAGGAGTGTCCCCTTTCCTTAATACGACTTAATAAACATTTGCGTCCAGTAGTTGACTCCGCTTTTTGTTCTTGCCAGACCAACCCCGATTTCATTATAGGATGGATTTAGAATATTGCTCCTGTGACCAGGTGAATTCATCCAGGCATTCATAACTTCCTGCGGTGTTCTTTGCCCATAAGCGATGTTTTCACCTGCGGCGGAGAACTTTAACCCAAAGGATTCCATCATCTTAAATGGAGAGCCATAGGTTGGCGAAGTATGTGAAAAATACCCCTTGTTCACCATATCCTGGGATTTATACCTTGCCACCCTCGAAAGCTGCCAGTTTGCTTTAAGAGCGGCCAGCCCTCTTTTGGCCCTTTCAGCGTTTACAAGTTTTATTACTTCGTCTTCAAGGGCTTTTACATCGTCAATATTAGGTATTACAATTTTTTGTCCAGGGTAGATTAGTGAAGGATTCTTTATCTGAGGGTTATGTTGGATTATTTCACTCAAACCAACCTGGTATTTGACAGCGATTTTCCAAAGCGTGTCTCCCCATTTTACTGTATGGGTTATATTCTGGGCATTTACATGGAGTACTGAAACTAAAATTATCAATATTGTCAATAAAATTAAAATTCTTCTTTTCATAAAAAAATCACCTCAGATAATATTTTTTGATTATATTAGCCTTTTATGACCTGTAGTTTATGACATATATATTAAATAACGCTAATTATCTTCTTTAATTCCTTAATTGGAAACATAAAGATGTGATATATTTAAAAAGTTTTGAACAAAACATGCTTGACTCGAACATAAGTTTGGTAAATAATATTACAAGGCGGTATTGCGTTATGATGGAACATAACAGCAAACTCTTGGAAAAAATTATGTTATCTGCTAATATTATTCTAGGATAGGTAATGCTTTTACAAAGGATGGGGTGTTAATGGCGAAACACAAAAGAAAATTAGATTATGGGAATGACAGCATTTCTTCGCTCAAAGGCGCGGACAGGGTAAGGCTCAGGCCAAGTGTAATATTTGGTTCAGACGGTATTGAAGGCTGCCAGCACTCGGTATTTGAAATTCTTTCAAACTCAATTGACGAAGCAAGAGAGGGTTTTGGAAACGTCATTGAAGTTACGAGATTCAAAGACAAATCTATTATGGTAAAAGACTATGGAAGAGGCATTCCGCTTGATTATAACCCGAAAGAACAGAGGTACAACTGGGAACTGGTTTTCTGCGAACTTTATGCAGGGGGAAAATACAAAAACAATTCAGGAGAGAACTATGAATTCAGCCTTGGATTTAATGGATTGGGAAGTTGTGCAACTCAATACAGTTCTGAGTACATGGATGTTACAGTTTACAGGGACGGCTATAAGTATACCCTCCATTTTGAAAAAGGGGAAAATATCGGAGGACTTTCAAAGGAAAAGTGCGAATATGAAAGCACAGGCACCATTATTAAATGGAAGCCGGACCTGGAAGTTTTTACAGACATTGACATTCCGCTTGAATATTACCGGACTACTCTGAAGAAGCAGGCAGTAGTCAATGCAGGGCTGACCTTCAAATTGTTTGATGAAGAGAGCGGCCAATTGTTTACTTACTGCTATGAGAACGGAATTGTGGATTATATTAAAGAAATAAGCGGAGATAAAGGATTTACTGAGGTCCAGTTTTTTGAAACCTCAACAAAGGGAAGGGACCGTGAGGACAAACCTGAATATAAAGTCAAAATACAGGTTGCTTTCTGCTTTAACAATGAAGTCAATCTGCTCGAATATTACCATAATTCCAGTTTCCTGGAGCATGGGGGCGCTCCCGACAAGGCGGTTAAAGCTGCCTTTGTGAGCGAAATCGACAAAGCTATCAGAGCCAGAAACAAATACAATAAAGACGAGAGCAAAATAACCTTTGCTGATATACAGGATAGTCTGATACTGGTTACGAACTCTTTTTCAACAATTACGAGCTATGAGAACCAGACAAAAAAGTCTATTACAAACAAATTTATACAGGAAGCGATGACTGATTTTTTGAAGCAGCAGCTTGAAATTTATTTTATAGAAAACAAATCGGAAGCTGACAAAATTGTAGAGCAGGTCCTTATAAACAAGAGAAGCAGAGAGACGGCTGAAAGAACCAGGATTAACATAAAGAAAAAACTTACCGGAACTGTTGATATAACTAACAGAGTTAAGAAATTCGTGGACTGCCGTATAAAGGATGTAAGCAAGAGGGAATTGTATATCGTGGAAGGCGACTCTGCCCTGGGCTCGTGCAAGCTTGGAAGGGATGCGGAATTCCAGGCTATTATACCTGTAAGAGGAAAAATTCTCAACTGTTTAAAGGCAGGATATGATACCATATTCAAAAACGAAATTATCACAGATTTGATCAAGGTGCTGGGGTGCGGGGTTGAAATAAAGTCAAAGCACAATAAGGATTTAAACACCTTCGATATAAATAATCTGCGGTGGAGCAAGGTAATAATCTGTACTGACGCTGATGTGGACGGATACCAGATCAGAACCCTGATTCTTGCCATGCTGTACAGGCTTGTGCCCACCCTTATAAGGGAAGGCAAGGTTTTTATAGCCGAGTCCCCGCTATATGAGATAACCACTAAGGATAAGACGTATTTTGCGTATACGGATAAGGAAAAGAATGAAATTATTTCAAAAATTAAGGGGAAGTACACTATCCAGAGGTCAAAAGGTCTTGGTGAAAATGAGCCTGAGATGATGTGGGAAACGACTATGAATCCCCGGACAAGAAGGCTCATACAGGTAATACCGGACGATGTGGAAAAGACGGAAATATTCTTCGATTTGCTTCTGGGTGAGAATTTACAGGGAAGAAAAGAGTTTATTGAAGAGAACGGATACAAGTATTTGGACATGATAGATGTAAGCTAGGGGGATAATATGCAGACAGAAAACATGATTAAACAAAAAATAGTTGACACATTAGAAAAAAATTATATGCCCTATGCCATGAGCGTAATTGTTTCCAGGGCAATTCCCGAGATAGACGGCTTTAAACCTTCTCACAGGAAACTGTTATACACCATGTTCAAGATGGGGCTCCTGACAGGCAACCGTACCAAGTCTGCGAACGTCGTGGGGCAAACAATGAAACTTAACCCGCACGGGGATATGGCTATTTATGAAACCCTTGTAAGGCTGACAAAGGGCAATGCTTCTTTGCTTCATCCCTATGTTGATTCAAAAGGAAATTTCGGAAAACAGTATTCTAGAGACATGCAGTTTGCAGCTGCGCGTTATACGGAAGTCAAACTTGATAAAATTTGTGAAGAGCTTTTCAGAGATATTGAAAAAGATACAGTAGACTTTGTGGATAATTATGACGGCACTCTTAAAGAGCCTGTGCTTTTGCCTGCAACGTTTCCGAGCATCCTTGTGAATGCGAATCAGGGTATTGCTGTTGGCATGGCGAGCAATATATGCAGTTTCAATCTGAAAGAAGTCTGCGAAGCTACAATTCAGTATATCCAGGATAAGGATGTTGATATAACCCAGTATTTGAAAGCGCCTGACCTGCCGTCGGGCGGACAGCTGATTTATAATAAAAAGGAAATATCAGAAATTTACAGCACAGGAAGAGGAAGCTTCAAACTTAGGGCCAAATACAGGTTTGACAAGAAAAACAGTTGCATAGAAATATATGAAATCCCTTATACCACCACCACCGAGGTTATAATAGATTCGATAGTGCAGCTTGTCAAGGCAGGCAGGATAAAAGAAATATTGGATGTAAGGGATGAAACCGACCTTAACGGGCTTAAAATAACTTTGGATATAAGAAAAAGCGCCGGTCCGGACGCAATTATGAATAAGCTTTTCAAGTTAACACCCTTACAGGATACTTTCAGCTGCAATTTCAATATATTGATCAACGGAAAGCCACGTGTAATGGGAATCAAAACTATTCTGGACGAATGGATCAAGTTCAGGGTAAACTGCATAAAACGCCAGACCCTTTATGATATTAATAAAAAGAGTGAGAAGCTGCACCTGCTGCTTGGCCTTCGTAAAATCCTCCTTGATATAGACAAGGCCATAAAGATAATAAGAAACACGGAACATGAAGAGGAAGTTGTGCCAAACCTGATGAAGGGATTCGGAATAGACCAGGTCCAGGCTGAATTTATTGCTGAAATCAAACTCAGAAACCTTAACAGGGAATACATCCTCAACCGGGTAAGCGAGGTCGAAAGCCTGCAAAAGGAAATTGAGGAATTAAGAAGTGTTTACGAAAGTGAAAAAAAGATCAAAAAAATAATTATAAAGCAGTTGAACGATGTAGCCAAGAAGTACGGGCAGCCAAGACGTACCGAAATTATTGAGGAAGAAGAAATTGAGGAAATTACGGAAGAACACTTAATTGAGGATTATAATCTTAAACTGTTTTTGACAAAACAGGGATATCTCAAGAAAATTCCTTTGGTTTCTCTGAGGGCGAACCCAGAGCAAAAACTTAAGGATGATGATGTAATAATCCAGGAAGTGGAGACGCACAACAAGGCAGATCTTCTCCTTTTTTCCAATAAACAGATTGTGTACAAGCTCAGGATTTACGAGATAAACGACAGCAAGGCCAGCGGCCTTGGAGAATTTCTTCCAAACCTTCTTCAGTTGGATGAAGATGAAAAAATAATTTATCTGGTTGCTACAGATAATTACAGAGGATTTTTGCTGTTTTCCTTTGAAAACGGCAAAATGGCGAAAATTGACCTTGGAAGCTATGCTACCAAGACAAACCGTAAAAAGCTTGCCAATGCTTATTCCGGCTTGTCGCCGCTGGTCAGCATAATGTTCCTGGAAGATGATACGGAACTTGTGGCATATAGCAGTATAAATAAAGTACTTGTTTTCAACACCCTGAACATCAACTTAAAAACAACCCGCGATTCCCAGGGAGTCCAAGTGCTGAAGTCCAAGAAAAGCAGTACGTTGGTTGCAGTTAAACGGGTAGAAGAATCCGGAATCAGTCATTTGGATTATTACAGGACTAAGAATATTCCGGCAGTAGGCTGTTACCTGAAGGACGAGGACAGAGAAGAGAGACAGATTACGCTGGATTTTGAGTAAAAGAAAATCAAAATGAAAACCACTTCAAGAGGCACAACATGCAAAAGCATGAGGCAAAGCAGGATACAGTCAGCATGTTAAGGAACAACTACAGGCTGTGAAGGAAGGCGAAGCTGGAATACGGTATTGGGAGCCACGCTGCGCCAAGGATGGCGCAGCCGCTGGTGTTGAGGCACGGATGCCGAATCACCAGCGCCCGTATTGCAGCGAGCCTTGCTTGCTACAGCCTGTTTGTGACGGAACTTAGCTGCTGTAGGCTGCTTGCCTCATGCGCACATCATTTAAAAAACTCATGATATATCGCCTGTATTGCCTTTGTGCAATCGTCCGCCCTTACACCAATCATTATGCTTTCTTCCGAGGAACCCTGGTTGATCATTTCAATATTGACAGAAGCCCTTGCCAGCGCGCCTGTTATTCTTGCAGCTATTCCTATTGTACGCTGCATGCCCTCACCTACAATCATAATAAGGGCTTGGTCGTGCTCAACGGTTATATGGTCAACCGCAAGTTCATCATATATCCGGCGAATTACACGTTTCTCAATATCTTTAGTAAGCTGGCTTTCCCTCATTACAATGGACATATGGTCAATTCCTGAAGGTATATGTTCATAAGAAAGGCCTTCATCCTCAAGAATTTGAAGTACCTTGCGTCCAAAACCTATTTCACGGTTCATGAGGTACTTGCTTATATATATGGTGCAAAAACCTTTATCGCCTGCTATACCAACCACGGGGCCATTATATTTTTCACGGTGCAAAACGATTGTTGTGCCTGGTGCATCCGGATTGTTTGTATTTTTAATACGTACGGGCACACCTTTGCGGTAAACAGGAACAAGAGCTTCCTCATGGAAAACGCTAAAGCCTGCATATGAAAGCTCTCTCATTTCCCTGTAGGTTATTTCCCGGATTGGTTGCGGATTTGGTACTATATTCGGATTAACTGAATATACACAATCTACATCAGTATAGTTTTCATAAAGATCTGCATTTACCGCTGCTGCAAGTATTGAACCGGTTATGTCCGATCCGCCCCTTGAGAATGTAACAATCTCACCGTTAAGGGAGTAACCGAAAAACCCGGGGAAAATTTTTATACCAGGTATATTCTTTAAAGATTTTAGATTGTCGTATGACTGAGGGAGAACTTGTGCGTTACCGTATTCATTGCTTAAAATTAGGCCTGCATCCTTCGGGTTTATATACTTTGCATCCACACCGATGCTTTGAAGATATGCGGCTACCAATTTAGCACAATTGTCTTCGCCTGCGGCTTTAAGAGAATCAATAAAACCTTCCCTGCCCGAAGACGTAATTTTAAGACGTTCTTTTATATCATCTCTTATTGCATCAACAATTTCATTTGACAAACCTAATTCCTGGGCTATTTCAGCATACCTTGTGACAACTTTTTCCGTTTCTTCATCAGCATTTCCGTTGGCGAGGTAACTTTCCGCACATGCAATAAGCATATCGGTTACTTTAGTATCATTCTTGTCTCTTTTTCCCGGCGCTGAAACCACAATTATTTGACGTTCAGGATCACTCAGGATGATATTGCACACTTTTTTAATTTGTCCTGCCGAAGCCAGTGAAGTACCACCAAATTTCGCGACCTTCATATATACAACCTCCGAAATAAAACTTAGCGTAATAAAAATTGCAAAAACTTATTTTAGTCAGTTTAATGCAAAATCATGCCATGCAGCGGTTTTATCGATATTACACGTAATGCAACTCAAAAAAATAAAACAGTTAAACGCAGCATTCAGGCATGTTAATTGCAATATATTTTATTATACATCATGGCACTTTTCAAGTTCAATTAATTAAATTAAATATTGCAATCCATGTCAGCTAAAATATCATTTTTATTTTGCATCTATTTGAAATGTATCTTAAATTCTAGTATAATTATACAATCACGTTTATTAATATAGGGAGGAGAAGTTAATGAATGGGGATAATGTGCAAATTTTGATTGCAATGACTGCGTATGTTGTAGTTATTATCGGCATTGGGCTGTATTTTTCAAAGCGAGCCCATAAAAGCAGTGATTTTTATTTTATTGGTGGTAGGACATTAGGCCCGTGGTTAACAGCTATGAGCGCTGAGGCTTCCGATATGAGCGGATGGCTTTTAATGGGACTTCCGGGAGTTGCATATTGGGTAGGTTTGAGTGATGCTATATGGACTGCAATAGGACTATCCATAGGTACATATTTAAACTGGCTCCTTGTTGCAAGAAGACTTCGCAGATATTCAATTGTTGCAGGAAACTCAATAACGATTCCTGAATTCCTGAGCAAAAGGTATAAGGAAAATAAAAAGGTAATATTGACTATTGCCTCTTTATTTATTCTGGTATTTTTTACTGTTTATGCATCAAGTTGTTTTGTCACTGTGGGCAAGCTTTTCAGTACCTTATTTAATGTGAAATACCAGTACATGATGGTTCTTGGGGCATTGTTTGTAGTCGTTTATACATTTTTAGGTGGTTTTTTAGCTGAAAGTGCTTCGGACTTTATCCAGGGTATTATTATGATATTTGCATTGGTTGTTTTACTTATAGTAGGTATTTTTTCTGCCGGTGGCATATCAGCTATTGTCAATAATGTAAAAGAAATTCCAGGATTTTTTGAGTTTTTCGGAATAGCGCAACCCACGCTTGTGGATGGGGTTCAACAGGTTGAAGCGGGTAAACCGCTATTTGATGAGGCAGGGAGATATGGTTTTCTGGCAATAATTTCCACGCTTTCCTGGGGGTTGGGTTACTTTGGTATGCCACAGGTCTTATTAAGGTTTATGGCTATAAGAAAGACAGAGGAACTAAAAAGTTCCAGAAGAATTGCAATCATATGGTGTGTTATTTCCCTTATTGCCGCTGTAGCAATAGGTATTACAGGAAGGAAGCTATACCCTGATGAACTGGTTACACAGAGCGCATCGGAAAACATATTCATTGTAATGAGTACAAGATTATTGCCTTCTTTTATTGCGGGAGTTGTTATGGCAGGGATACTTGCTGCAACCATGAGTTCATCGGATTCATACTTGCTCATTGCTGCTTCTGCTGTTTCAAAAGACATTTTTCAGGGCATATTTAAGAAAAATGCTACTGATAAGCAAGTTATGCTTGTATCAAGAATTACATTGCTTTTAATAGCTGTTTTTGGAATAATAATTGCTCTTGATGAAAAAAGCATAATATTCAAAGTAGTTTCCTTTGCATGGGCCGGTTTTGGAGCAACATTTGGACCCATAATGCTTTTCTCGCTATTCTGGAAAAAGACCACAAGGAGCGGAGCTATTGCAGGCATGCTGGCCGGAGGAATCACCGTTTTTGTATGGAAGCTGCTTGTCAGGGACTTGGGAGGAGTTTTTGACATTTATGAGTTGTTACCGGCGTTTGTTATTTCAAGTGTAGTAATATTTGTAGTTTCATTGTTGACTGAAAAACCTTCACAGGACATACTGGATGAATTTGAAACTGTAAAAGGGAATGTTGAGCTTTCAGCATAATTATATAAATTAACTAAATTAAATTAACTACAGATTAAATAAAATATATGAATTCGAACAAAATATAGGTGAAATACAAGAGGACGTTATAACGATAATCATGGAAAGAGGGGGACACACCTAATGTAAGGGACACTCTACTGATGTAAAGGGTGTCCCTAAAGCTTGCTTCAAATTTCCAGAAGTGTCTCATTCAACTAAAAAGGAGGGTACTCAATGATAAACGTTACCGTGAAATTATGGGAAGAAGGCAGCTATAAAGCTGCTGACGGAAGCGGTTTTGTTCCTACACTGACAACTTACGTTCTTGATAACAGTCCGGAAATGGATATCAACAGGAAAAGGGCGTCAATTCTTATCTGCCCGGGAGGAGCATATGCATTTACCTCTGACAGGGAAGCGGAACCTGTCATGATGAAATTCCTTTCAGAAGGTTATAATGTATTTATACTAAGGTATAGCGTTGCACCTGCCAGACATCCTCAACCCTTATTGGATGTTTCCAGGGCGGTATGGCTGATAAGACAGAATGCAGAAGCCTGGCATGTAGATACTGAGAAGATAGCTGTGTGCGGTTTTTCTGCAGGGGGACATCTTGCAGTGAGCCTTGGAGTTTTCTGGAATGAGCAATATATAAAGGAAGCCATTGGCATGCCGGAAGGAATGAACAGGCCCAATGCGCTTATCTTGGCATATCCTGTGATAACTTCCGGTGAATATGCACATAAAGGTTCCTTTGAAAACCTGCTGGGAGAGAATGCAACGGAGGAGCAGCTAAAGAGCATGTCCCTTGAACTCCATGTCAATGAAATGACACCTCCGTCTTTTATATGGCATACATTCAATGATGAACTGGTTCCCGTTGAAAACTCGCTGCTTTTCGCCCAAAGCTTGAGGAAGCAGGGAATACCATTTGAGCTCCACATTTACCCGGACGGCCCTCATGGCTTGTCAATTTGCTCAAAGGAGACAGCCGTTTATCCTTCTCAGATTAACTCGCATGCCGCAACGTGGGTACCTTTATGTATTGAATGGTTAAAGTATGTGTTTGAAGAATAATTGTTTGATTAACAATTAAAAAAACAGGCGATAATATTATATGATTCAGGACAATATTTCCTGGATCATTTTTTGGTGTTAATATTTATACCCATTTATGCGCAATAGAACTTGAATGTGTCGAAACTTGACAGTTTCTAGGAATGGGTTATAATATCATTAGAAATGTGGAAGAGGTTTCTGTTTATGTTATTATTAACATGCGAGGAAGTATCAACTTAATAAGTTTTATATTTATCTATAAGGGTCGAACATAATTCCACCCTTATATTATTTTCCAGGAGGTATATTTATGAAAGGAATTAAAGTGTTTAACTGCAGCGCGGGCAGGCAGATGACGGAAGAGATTTGTCAGTACCTCGGATATGAACCTGGTAAAATTGATATTTTTAAGTTTGATAATGATAATACATTTGTGCGTATCCTGGAGACGGTTAGAGAATATGATGTATATGTAGTTCAGACTTCAATGCCGCCTGTTGACCAGAACTTTATGGAGCTGCTTATAACCATTGATGCATTGAAGAGAGCTTCTGCACATAGAATAACGGCAGTAATGCCATATTTTCCTTATTCAAGATCGGACAGGAAGGATCAGCCAAGGGTTCCTATTACGGCAAAACTTGTTGCGGATCTGCTTACTACTGCCGGTGCAAACAGAATACTTACATGTGATCTCCATTCACCGCAGATACAGGGTTTCTTTAATATACCTGTCGACCAACTGACAGCAAGGGAATTATTATGCAATTATTTTATTAATAAGGGATACGATGACTATGTTGTAGTTGCGCCTGATGCAGGCAGTTCGAAAAAAGCGTATAAATATGCCAGGATGTTGAACGCTCCTATAGCAATGCTGGACAAAAGAAGGCTTGGCAATGAGCAGGAGGTTACTATCGGAAGCATTGTTGGAAATGTAAAAGGCCTGAGGGCGGTAATATTTGATGACGAAATAGACCGCTGCAGCACAATGATGGAGGCAGTAAATACACTGCTGGAAAATGGTGTTAAAGAAGTGTACATAGCTTGTACGCATCCCGTTTTTTCAGGTCCTGCAATTGAAAGGTTGAGGAACTTGCCGGTTAAAGAGGTTGTTGTTACAAATACCATTCCTCTTACAGAAGAAAAGAAGCTTGATAAAATAACCGTTCTTTCCATGGGACCGCTGTTTGCAGAAACTATAAAGAGGATTCATAAGGGCGAATCCGTAGGTGAAATATTCCATGG
>DULF01000058.1 GCA_012840535.1 Clostridiaceae bacterium | reverse complement strand
TTTAGGAATATATCAAACAGTTTCCTGTTTGATGTAATACCCCTTCCGATTATATATTTCTTAATAATGACTGTTATAATGCACCTTATCTCCAGATACACCCGCTTCGGAAGGCATATATATGCGGTAGGAAGCAACGACAAGGCTGCCCGGTTAAGCGCCGTTAACGTAGACAGGGTGAAAATACTGACTTACATAACCATGGGAATTTGTGTTGTTCTTGCCGCCATAGTGGAAACTTCAAGAATGAACAGCATAAATGCTTCTTCCAGCGGTCACTTTTATGAACTTGATGCTATTGCTGCAGTTGTTGTGGGAGGAACAAGCATGGCCGGAGGAAGCGGAAGTATATTGGGTACTTTCTTTGGCATCCTTATATTGGGCATAATGAACAATATGATGGTACTTATTGGCGTTCCCCCTTTCCTTGTAGGCGCGGTCAAAGGTGCCATCGTCATACTGGCAGTGCTGCTGCAGAAAAAAGAAAAGGAAATATAAACGGTTATGGATATCCCGCAAATCCAAAAGCCTGGTTAGGGCTATGAAAATTTTTGTGTATGAGAGACAGGAAGTGCTCTTTTCTGGCGAGGCTCAGCAATTAGAGCCAGAAAGGAGCATTTTTATGAGTGCATTGCCATGTTATACCCAAATCTCAGATAAAAGCATATAAAAAAGCGCTAAATACTTATCAGCATATTCATTGTATACTTGAGTTATCCAGCGGTATTATCAAAAATTAAGCTTCTAAAACCGGGATAAAAGTATTAGAAAGTGGAGTAAAATATCAATTTAATATATTTAGTGAGGGGATGGTTTTATGAAAGCATTGATGAAGACAAAACCCGGGGTCGGGAATGTAGAAATAGTTGATATTCCGGAACCGGAGTGCACACCGAACGGTGTAAAGGTCGAAGTCCAGTATACAGGCATATGCGGTACCGATATTCACGTGTACTATGACACTTTTAAAAACTACCCTCCGGTAATACTGGGACATGAATTCTCCGGTATAGTCAGGGAAGTCGGGAAAGAGGTAAAGAAAATTAAAGCAGGAGACAGGGTTGCGGTTTTGGGGTCAACCATGGTTACCTGCGGGGAATGCGAATACTGCAGGCAGGGTTATTATATGTTCTGCAAAATCAGGCGAGGCATGGGCCATGGTGTCAGTGGAAGCTTCACCAGGTATGTGGTTGTAAGGGAAGATATGTGCTATAAAATTCCTGAAAAGGTGTCCTTTGAAGAGGCAGCGCTCTGTGAACCCTTTGCGTTTGCTGTACAGGCGGTAGAAGAACTGACAACGTTTAATGTAGGGGATGTTGTTCTTTTATCCGGTCCCGGTCCTATCGGGCTATTGTGCCTATCCCTTATAGTTGCCCATGGATGCAAGGTAATTGTGGCAGGAACAAAGCAAGACGCATTAAGGTTTGAAATTGCAAAAAAGATGGATGCCGACATTGTCGTAGATGTCACAAGTGAAAGCCTTGATGAGATTGTTAACAGGGAGACTCATGGGCGAGGTGTTGATATAGCTCTTGAGTGTTCCGGAGCCGAATCTTCCGTGGCAAACTGCCTGAAATCGCTGAGAAGCCTGGGCAAGTATATCCAGTGCGGAATAGCCGGCAGGGAAATAAAAGTAAACTTTGACACCATACTTTTCAAGCAACTCCAGGTCTTTGGCTGTGTAGGCCATTCATTAAAATCATGGGACAGGGTTATATCCATACTTGAGCAGGGGAAGGTGGACTTAAAGCCTGTTATAACCCATAAGATGCCCCTAAGCAAATGGAAAGAGGCCTTTGATATGTGTGAGAGGAAGGAAGGAGTAAAAATACTTTTGTCATATGACGGATAAACATCAATCAGACGAACAGACATCGATTATTTTTATCAATGGAGGTTGTTTTATGGGGGACAATTTCGATGCAAAATTCCTTAGGGAGAAAGCAACAGAATTAAGGTGCAATATAATAAAGATGATCACCATTGCGGGTTCAGGACATCCAGGAGGTTCCCTTTCTGCAATTGATATAATTACCTACCTGTATTACTACAGAATGAGGATAAATGCCAAAGATCCGGATTGGGAGGACAGGGACAGGTTTATATTGTCAAAAGGCCACTGCGCTCCGGCTCAATATGTTGCTTTAGCGGATAAGGGATATTTTCCGGTAGAAGAACTATGGACACTAAGGGATATAGGAAGCATACTTCAGGGTCACCCTGACATGAAAAAGACTCCGGGAATAGAAATGACAACCGGATCCCTGGGACAAGGCCTGTCCTGTGGAGTAGGTATTGCCCTGGGCGGAAAACTTGATGGAAAGGATTACAAAGTATATGTAATGCTTGGAGATGGAGAAATCCAGAGCGGCCAGGTATGGGAAGCTGCCATGGCGGCAAGCCACTATAAACTAGATAACCTCATTGGGATAGTAGATTATAACCAGTTACAGTGTGACGGGGCAACGAATAAGATAATGAACATAGAACCTGTGAAAAACAAATGGGAATCTTTCGGATGGAATGTGTTTGAAACAGACGGCCATGATTTTAATGAAATACATGAAGTTTTTGAAAAATGCATGCAATCCCGGGAGAAACCGTCACTGATAATTGCTCACACGGTAAAAGGGAAAGACCAGCTAATTAAAGTCAAGAGTTTCAAAGAAAATTTTTAAGAATTTTCTAAAACTCTTGACATTGAAAAGAAGGCATAACAACAAGACCACCCAAGTTTAGTTGACATAAAATGGCTGGC
>DULF01000057.1 GCA_012840535.1 Clostridiaceae bacterium | reverse complement strand
TGCACATAGAAAACAGGGTTGTCGTTGGACTGCTCAACTGCAAGGTCAAGGTCGAAATCCAAATGGCTTCCTGATGCCTTTGTATTAAAGAAGAACCTTGCAGCGTCCCTGCCCACTTCTTCAAGAAGGTCAGACAACGAAATCGCTTTACCCGTTCTCTTTGACATTCTTGCAATTTCACCGTTTCTGTACAACCTGACCAACTGGAATATTACTATATCAAGCTTGTCAGGGTTAATTCCCAATGCTTCCACAGCAGCTTTCATCCTCGCCACGTGCCCGTGATGGTCGGCTCCCCAAAGATTTATGACCCTGTCAAACTTTCTTTTCTGGAATTTATTCCTGTGGTAGGCAATATCTGAGGCAAAGTACGTGGGAATTCCGTTGTTACGTATTAAAACCTCATCCTTTTCAACTCCGAATTTGGTTGCCTTAAACCACACTGCTCCGTCTTTTTCCATGGTCAGTCCGTTTTCTTTCAGATACCTCATTGTATCCTCAAATTCGCCGCTGTCATAAAGAGATTGCTCGGAAAACCAAACATCAAACTTAACGCCGTAATCCTCAAGGTCCTTCCTTATACGCGCAATATTTTTCTCAAGGGCGTATTTCACGAGAATTTTCTTTCTTTCAGAAGATTCCACGTTTAAAAGCTTGTCTCCGTTTTCAGCAATATAATTTTTCATGTGCTCAATAATATCTTCACCATGATATCCGTCTTCCGGAAATTCAATGGCGTCTTCACCTTTAAGCAACTGTATATACCTTGCCTCCAGGGAAGCTCCAAATTTTTCTATCTGATTTCCTGCGTCATTTATGTAAAACTCACGGGTTACATCATATCCTGCAGCCTCAAGCACGCTTGCTATGCAGTCTCCTAACGCGCCTCCCCTGGCATTCCCCATATGTAAGGGACCTGTGGGATTTGCGCTTACAAACTCAACCATAACTTTTTGGCCTTTGCCAATATCAATCTTTCCGTAATCAGTCTTTTCTTTCTGGATTATTTTAAGGGTGTCGTAAAGCCAGTCGAGTTTCAGGTAAAAATTGATAAAGCCAGGTCCGGCACATTCAACCCTGTTTATGTAGGTGCCGTCAAGGTTTAAATTTTTTATGATTATTTCAGCTATTTGCTTCGGCGGTTTTTTCGCCTGCTTTACCACTTGCATTGCAATATTTGTGGAAAAATCCCCATGTTCCTTTTCCCTGGGAGTCTCAATAATCATTTCCGGCACATCGATAGCCGGAAGTTCACCCTTTTGCACAGCGTTTTCTATCGACTGCAAAACAGTACTTTTTATCTGTTGTTTGATATTTTCAACAATATTTATCATTAGAACGTCCTGCCTCTCTTATTAACATATGAAAATCGCTATTCCCTGTTTTATTATTATCTATTTCAAGCTGATAATCAACTCTTATTTCTCCGCCGTTGTCATCAACGTTAATATCAACCTGATTTGTATATACGCCAATGACAAAGGATCCATATTCCGTGTCATAATAGGAAAGGTGTTTCTGACCCTGCTGAAATATAAATTGTGAATTGACAGCACCAGAGCGCATAAGCGTAACAGTTCCGTTATCAACTTTCAAAGTTGTGGTTGTGCCGTTCATGCCTGTTACTTCGCTTTCATCATAAGTTATATAGTATGCCTGGCCTTCTTTGTAATATTTTCCTTCCGTAACAAGCTCAAGCACACTTGTCTCCTCATCATCTGATACCTGGCTTCCCTTAACGGAAATTATGACGTTTTTATTCACCCTGCATGCACTCCTCCTCATTAGTTTAGCTAATTTTAAAACTAAATAATATTAGAGGTCAATACTTTTCTATGTCTATTTTCTCTATATAATCAATTTTTCTATCAAGTATTATGCTTCCGAGGGACTCAAATTTTTCAACGCTGTCGCTTGTATAATATCTGTAGACAGGTTTCAGCTTTCCGTCTCTTTCAATGCCCTTTTCCCTGATTAAATTTCTTACAGCCCTTGCAGCTTCAAGAGCCGAGCTAACAAGTTTTACTCCCTCCCCCATGACACGGGAAATAGTTTTCTGGAGCAGGGGGTAATGCGTACAGCCCATCACAAGCGTGTCTATGCCTTCTTTTTTCATTGGACGCAGATACTCTTCCGCTACTCTGAATGCAATGTCGTTATCCCACCAGCCTTCTTCAACCAAAGGCACAAATAGAGGACACGCTTTCGATATTATCTTGATTGAACCGTCAAGCCTGTTAATAGCCTTTTCGTAAACTGAGCTGTTTATAGTAGCAGGTGTGCCTATCACCCCCACCTTTTTATTTCTTGTTTCTCTGACCACTGTAACAGCCCCTGGCTGAACAACTTCAACAACCGGTATTTCAAAGCTGTTCTTTACCTGTTCATAACTGCACGCGCTTGCTGTATTACATGCAATTACAATCATTTTTATATCCTGGCTTAAAAGAAACCTGATATTTTGAAAAGTATATTTTATAACCGTATCCTTCGACTTGGTGCCATAGGGAGCCCTACCGCTGTCCCCGAAATAAACCACGCTTTCGGACGGCATAAGCTTCATTATTTCCTTTAATACCGTAAGGCCTCCCAATCCCGAGTCGAAAACCCCTATGGGTCTGTTGTCCATACAATGTAAGGGGACACACCTCTCCGAGGAATGTCCCCTTCTGAATGTTTCGACTTGGGACACTCCTCCCCCGTTTATCCCTGCTTCGGATACTCCTTTCTCTACAGTCCTAACTTCGGAATCGTCTCCCCTTTTTCCTCCTCTCGTTGCTGCATTTTCTACAATCTACCACTTACATCAAAATTACTGCACCTTTTATTGTCTTCAAATCTTTCTATTGCCAGTTCTATTAGCCTGCTGATAAGCTCACCGTACGGAATTCCCGATTCCTCCCAGAGCTTTGGATACATGCTTATATTTGTAAATCCCGGCATCGTATTAATTTCATTTATATAAACCTTGCCTGTTTTTTTATGGACAAAAAAATCAACCCTTGATAATCCTGCGCAATCAAGGCATTTAAATGCTTTTACAGCGTAATCCCTGATTGTTTCCACAGTTCCCTCAGGGAGATCAGCCGGAATTTTGATTAATGAATTATTATCCAAATACTTTGCGTTATAATCGTAAAACTCATTTCCAGGAATAATTTCGCCCACAGTTGAAGCTATGGGCTCATCATTGCCCAGCACTGAGCATTCGATTTCCCTGCCATCAATAAATTCCTCCACCAATACTCTTCTGTCATATTTAGCTGCAAGCTCAAGGGCTTCAATCAGTTTTTCCCTGTTATACGCTTTGCTGACTCCTACCGACGATCCCGCATTTGAAGGCTTCACAAAACAAGGATATTCAAGTGCAGCTTCTACTTCATCTATTATTGAATCAATATCCCGCTCTATTCTCTTTCGGTTAAACACCAGGTACTTCCCTTGCGGTATTCCTGCCTTCTCGAATAAAATTTTGGCGTAAGCTTTATCCATTCCCAATGCCGAACCAAGCACGCCGGAACCGACATAAGGTACCCCTGCCAATTCAAAAAGTCCCTGTATTGTACCGTCTTCCCCGTTACATCCATGAAGTACCGGAAATACGACATCAATCTTCTTACTTTCAGTACAGCTTCCTGCCGCATTGAGAAAGTCCTCTGCGCTCAGTCCGGCTGCCGCTGTTTCCTTTTCATTCCCTTTCTTGCTCAAGCAACCTTCCTCTAGGGATAACCTCTTTCCTGATGGTATCCTGGCTTCTGCCATGGCCTGCCATTCACCGCTGCCAATCTTTTCGACAGGGCCGTCATAGTGCAACCATCTGCCATCCTTTGTTATTCCAATCATAACGACGTCATATTTTGTCCTGTCAATATTCTTTAATATAGACTCGGCTGAAAGCCTGGAAACCTCATGTTCAGAGGATTGTCCCCCGAAAATTACAGCAACTTTTTTCTTTCCGCTCATTGATTATCTCCTCACATTACATATATAATAAACTGCTCTGCAGTTTATATATATTTGTAATTTTACTATTTAAGTACATTAACTTCAAGACTAAATCATGACCGCTTTTGACTGTTATAGGAAAGGGGACATTCCTCGAAGAGGTGTGTCCCCTTTCCTTAGTTCCGCCAACAGCCGCCGCACCTGTCAATGTTTGGGCATTCAGGCGGGCTGTCTTTTCTTGACTTTATAATATTGACACTCTTAAACACCGGTTCCAATTCATTGCTTCCGCAAGCAGGACATGTAATACGCCTGTTTTCCCTGTCACTTATACTTGCTTTTATGTTAAACTCATGGCCACATTTGCATTTTAAGTCGTAAAACGGCACTACCCCTACCTCCTATTCAATTAATGCCTATAGGAATAGTATCATTTTTACATGGCAAACTCAATAGGTTTTACCGGGGCAAAACGAAAAACCTTTCCCTGGCATAGAAAGGTTTTTATGTCATTCTCCGGGGCATATTGGCAAATTTCGTACAAGTGTATTTTATTCCAGTATTTCCTCCTCATCTTCGGAAAACGTTTCTTGCCAGCTTTCCCCGATACCGGTTTCACCTGAAGTCTCCATTGACTCATCATCCAACTCATCAGTACTTGCAGGAGCAGGGATTGCAGGCTCATTGCTTATAAGCGATGTAGTTCTCGGGAAAGGCGCATCAAATTTGAAATTTCCCTTTAACTCTTTTTCGGGCTTTCCTTCAATGAGAAACTGAACCTTCTGAATTTCTTTCAACTCGGTCAAGGAATTAACAATTGAATATATGGTCATTCTTTCGGCTGCTTTGCCCCCCGGATGGTTCTCTTTAAACTCTTTGGTAAGATCCACTGTTGCTACGCCGGCCTCAATTTTCACCGGAGAACGGAGTTCAGTGCCTTCAGGTATTGTCGCTTTCAAAGTGGAACCCTTTGC
>DULF01000056.1 GCA_012840535.1 Clostridiaceae bacterium | reverse complement strand
TTTTTTCGCATGGCTGCATAATCAATCATTTTCAGCCCGGCTTTTCTTTTCATAATTTCATGTCCCAGGAAGATGTTGTCCAAAACAGTCATTTCCTCAAAGAGACTGGTTTCCTGGAATATTATGGATACACCGCTACGATAGGCTTCCAACGGGCTTGAAAATGTTTTTGGAACTCCGTTTACATACATTTCACCCTGATCCGGTTTATGAACACCACATACAACCTTCATTAAAGTTGACTTGCCTGCACCATTTTCCCCACATATCGCATGTACTTCTCCGCTCTTTAAATCGAACTTAAGTCTGTTTAACGCCAAAACTCCAGGGAAGGCTTTAACAATATCTTTCAGTTCAAGAATTGTGTTTTTCACTAAAAATACTCCCCTCGGTCATTTAGATTTTATATAATTTTAACAATCACCCGTTTCGTTGTACATGAAATATCCAAACGATAATATGTAATATCCAAAACAGGTTTGGTACTTTTCCTTAATTTGTATTTTAATGAGCGCTGCTTTTTCAATATGGAAACAGACATGAATTTTGTAATTATGTATAAATATTTAAACAAAATTTTTGTTTCGGAAATTAATATTATATTTTTAAAATATGTGCTATAATAGAATTATGAGTTGATTCACCAATGCATGGACTTTTTGTTGTACAACTTTTTGAGCATGCTTATCTCTCTAATTTATTAACACATTTATTAGCACAGGAGGTGTGTAACGGTGAAGACATCCGATTTGCTGCTGTCCAATCTTAACATAACGGAAGACGGGTATGTGTACAAAGGAACATTTTTCTTAAGTAACGGTGAAAAAACCATCGAAGTCGACGTTGCAGATTTACAGCATAATTCAAAAATAGTTGAACTTAAAAACTTTTTCAATCTTGAAGAAACAGATGAGAAAATAAGAAATACAATAATAGACATGATAATAGAAAAATCATCGATAAGCTCCAGGATTTCTGAAGGCGAGAATTATGATGAGGCAAAAGCAAGAAGAAAAAGGATGGAAAGACTGGCAAGTTCGCTTGATTTTGTATAAACTATGTGTTATACATAATTGAGAAATTTTGATCAAAACAAGCACAGAATAAATGTTAAATCCTGTGCTTGTTTTTTTGCGCCGCGTCCTTACTGTCTTAAATTAAAACCTAATTGAACCAACCGCATTGGCAGTTACTGTTGTTCCCAAATATACAATGCCATTCCTTGCCTTTGCGCTATCATGTCTGACATCGCAGGTAACTGTTATATTGCCTGTCGCTCCGCGATTTATGGCCTTTTTCTTAGCACCTTCCTTTGCCTCATGAACGGCAAACTCCACTGCATCCTCGAATTTTTCAAAGAATCTGTTCCCGGCATTTCCAAAAACGGTATATCCTGCTGTTCCCTCAGAAGTATTATTCGGCCTGATTTCAACTGCATGTGAACCAGTTACATTTCCTGCAATAGCTCCTAAAGCATTTGCCACTTCAAAGTTTTCCGGTATCACAGCCCTGGTTTTCAGCATTTTTGCAACATCTTCCAGAAAAATACGGATCGGAGCGCCTATACCGACAAGGGAAAATTCAGTATTGAATGTCATTGAAATAAGGCTGTCAATTTTTCCTGTCCTTGCCATCTCATAACTTTCGTTTATAAATTGCTCAACCTCGCTGCCTACACCGTTTCTCATATAATAAGGGTGTTTGTTTTCAAGCAAAACCTTGACAATATTCAAATACAACTTCCTTTTTACCTCATCGTAAACCATATCGCACAATTCCTCAACCGATGTTTCAAGATTATGGGCCACAAATTCAGCTGCAAGCAGTGAAGCTTCCACGGAATACCTGGTAAAATCCTTTTTTATATGCATGATATCTGTCGGAGTAAAGCCACATACCTGTACGACTCCGTCTTTAATCAACCTTGAAACATTGAGGTTGTAGATATCCTTGCCGGCAGCTTTGGCTGCGTCACTTAAAATCACCGGTCCGTTTTCCAGGATCCTGCAAAAAGCTTTTTCTTCCTCCGTATAGCGCTGATTGTCATTTATATTTTTAGTGAGGATGAAATGCTCATATAAATACTTCGTGTGCTTTCTTTTTTTACTCAACAATTTTTTCAGGTTATCAACAACAACGGGATATTTTTCAGCAGCAACGCAAAGGGGAACAATACGGTAGTCCTCTAAAAATATGCGTCTGCTGTCGTAGTGGATGGCACTGTCTCCTCCTAATCCAACTGTCTTGACATAAAGACCGTCTACAAAAGTTTTCCATTTTCCGATGGAAACACCTTCAACAGTTGTGACAGGAAGATTATTTTTGATTAAGCAAATATCAGTGGTTGTGCCACCCATGTCAATTACTATGCTGTTAGATTCCCTGCACAAGTTAAGAGCGCCTATTGCGCTGGCAGCCGGGCCGCATAATATCGTTTCAACAGGGTGGTCTAAAGCGTATTTTTCGGACATCATACTGCCGTCGCTGCGGACAATAACCAATGCCGGGTTTATTCCCCTCTTTATAAGTGCAACCTTTATAGCGTCCAATAATTCCTTGATGACAGGAAACAACTGCGCGTTAAGCAGAGTGCTTGAAGCACGCTGCAGGCAGTTCAGTTCGGAAAACAATTCATGCCCGCATATAACCGGAATATCATATTTCTTCTGAAAAATAGATTTTGCTTTTTTCTCTATGACAGCGCCGTTTTTCATTGCGTTTATTTCAACAATTGCCACACCGTCATAATGCTCATACCCCTTTTCAATATGTCTGCTGAAAAGTTCCCAGTCAGGTTCGCGCTCTATTTCGCCCGAAAACCTGGTATAACTTTCCTGAATATAAATATCTTCTGTTTTGGGTAAACCGTATTTGCCCCCCAACTCATCAATAACTTTTTTGTTTCCGCCAAAAAATATCAGTTTTGCGTTACCGCCCTTGTTCTCAACACAGGCATTTGTAGCAAGAGTTGTGGAGAGGGAAATGATTTCAGCCCTTTGCAGAAGTTCCTTTGGGAGGCCGTCAAGCGCCTCCAAAATGCCTATAGACAAATCATCTTTTGTTGTTAGCGCTTTTGCGCTTCCCAGGACTGTTTTTGTGCTGAAGTCATAAGCCACGGCATCTGTATAAGTGCCGCCTGTATCAATGCCAATTCCAATTTTCATAAAAAACACCACTTTTAGTATATTTTTTGCAGAATATAAGTTTGTATTTAAAGCCATAATCATAATTATAATAAAGTTGCCATAACAGCACAAGACAGCAAAAATGGGTACTGTCTCGGTAATTGCCTAAAGACAGTACCCTTGTGTTTTATTTTTAATACACAGTATCTTATAAATCTTAAGTCTGAATTTTTCCCGGTATCTCTGCCCTACTTACCAAGCCTTATTTCTGTCCCAGGTCTCCTTCTTTTTTAACAACAGCCTGTGCGGCAGCAAGCCTTGCTATCGGCACACGGAAAGGCGAACATGAAACAAAGTCAAGTCCAACATTGT
>DULF01000055.1 GCA_012840535.1 Clostridiaceae bacterium | reverse complement strand
TGAAATCAGCTGAACCAGCAAATTAACAAGCCTATCCTTATTCATTTTTTAAGGATGCAGCATAATACCGTGCATATCTCATCTTTTGTTAATAAAGCCAGGTCGATTTTAATACGCTTTCTTCAATCAACAACGTATATCAACTCCTATAAAATGGCTAAATATTCATCCAATCTTTGTTCTACATATTTCGCTATCAGTTCAGTCATCGCACCGGCATTATTGTTACGATAATAAGCATCAAATGCTTCATAGTATTTTTTTCTGTCGCTGAACTTAATATTTATTGGCGGATATCCGTTCTGCATCAGTTCCAGGTTTAATATAAGCCTTCCAGTCCTTCCATTCCCATCTACAAACGGGTGGATTCCCTCAAACTCCAAATGGAACAAAGCGAGGCATTCAAGCAGATGCATTGATTTCTTCCGTTCAGCATGTTTCTGCATTAATTCGTACATTTTCGGTTCTACAAGATAAGGCTGCGGAGGTTCATGATATGCTCCCATGATTTTTACCGGTATTCTACGATATACTCCCCTGTCGTTTGGTTTGTCCATAAGAACAAGAGAATGTATATCTTTGATGATTTTTTCGCTGAGTTCAACTTTTTGCTGAACCAGGTTCACAACATATAAAAATGCTTCCTTATGTCCAATTGCCTCAAGATGGTCTTTTAAAGGCTTTTGGTCTATCGTGATTCCCTGCAATACCAAGGCAGTTTCCTGCAATGTTAAGGTATTTCCTTCAATTGCGTTTGAATTATACGTGTACTCAATGATGAATTGTTCCTGAAGACGTTGGACTTCTCCTTCTGTTAGCGGCCGCCGGGATGACAGCTCCTGCAACTTTCTGTCTATACTTTTTAAAATTGCAGTAAAGCTTTTACGGTTCGTTCTTCTGTCTTCTGGTTTGGAAGCATCTGCAGGTATCATATATAGCTTCCCTTTACGTATTACTCCCTCTATCCTGTTTTCTTCACATAGCTTACGTATTCTTCGTGGTGATATTCCCCACTTTTTTGCTGCTTCTGATACCTTGATATAGTCCATATTATTCACCTCTATTCCTATATTATCACCTTTTGGGAACAATATCAAACAATTATGGGAACAAAATATCCTAATGACTCAACTATAATAATAAAAAGATTTACAAAATAAACACGTTCAAACATTTTTTTAGACACAAAAAAACAAAACTATGATATAATTTTCATAAAAATTACTAAAATTAATATATAAGTGATACAGGTTTTCAATAGATATCGCTAGATGGTAATTTATTTATAATTTTGCAGCCTGCTTTTAAGGGGTAATGGAATGTTTGCAATTGAGAGAATCAATAAAATAAAAGAGATATTATATAAGGACAAACGTGTAGATGTTGTTGAACTGAGCAAACTTTTTTCCGTAACCGAGGTAACCATACGCAGGGATTTAGATAAGCTCGAGAAGGAAGGTTTTTTGATTAAAACCTATGGAGGAGCTGTTCTTAACGAAGAAAACCTGTACGGACGCACTGTGGTGGATACCGATGACAATACCATTGAAGAAAAAAGAATGATAGGAAAAATCGCATCTCAAATGATAGAAAACGGAGAAGCAATTTTTCTGAGCCCGGGAACTACCTGTCTTGAAATAGCAAAAAATATTAAGAACAAAAGAATAACGGTAGTTACAAATGATTTGCTGATAGGTTATGAGCTAAGAGACAGTGCTGGCATTAAGGTTATTGTGACAGGCGGCGACCTTATAAAATCCACATCCACTTTGGCAGGTTCGTTTGCAATTCAGACGTTAAAAGGAATTTTCATCAACAAGGCTTTTATTGGAGTTAAAGGAGTCAATTTTGATTCCGGATATACAGTGGACAGCTATGAGGAAGCTTTAATAATACAGGAAATAAGGAAGATATCAAATGAGATAATTATTGTAGCTGATTATACAAAGTTTAACCGTACTGCATTTGCACGTCTTGGAGAGCTGACAATGGCTAAAAAGGTTATTACAAACAAGCAGGTGCCTCCTAAATATAAAGAGTTTTATTTTGAAAATGCAATTAAAATGTATACGACTTTTGAGTTCGAGTAGGGCAAGATTGTAAACGGCAAGCTCTTGTTAAAAGGAGGATATTATAGTGGGGCATTTTTTGGAAATGAGAAAGATTACAAAGTTGTTTGGTGATAACGTTGTCCTGAAAGATATAGATTTTACCGCTGATAAAGGCCAGGTTCACGCGCTTGTCGGTGAAAACGGTGCCGGAAAAACCACTCTTATGAAAATACTTGCAGGTGTTCATACCGCTAACAACGGAGAAATATATATTGACGGGAAAAAAGTTGAGATCAGCAACCCCAAAGAAGCACAAGAGCTTGGCATATCAATGATATACCAGGAAACAAGGCTTTTTCCTGATCTGAACGTTGCTGAGAACATCTTTATAAGGAGGGAACCGCTTAAAAAAGGGCTGAGACTTATTGACTGGGACAAGGTATATTCGGAGACAGCCAAATACCTGGATTATTTCGGATTAAAAATAAATGCAAGGGCGTCGGTTAACACGTTAAGCCTTGGGCAGCAAAAATTTGTTGAGATAATAAGAGCTTTATCAAGAAACGCCAGGATAATCATTATGGATGAACCTACTGCAGCCTTGACGGAACAGGAAACCGAGCTGCTTTTTAAAATCATCTGGGATATGAAAAGACTGGGAATTGCAATTATTTATATATCCCACAGGCTTGATGAAATTAAGAGAATTGCAGAAAAGGTCACAGTTCTCAGGGACGGAAATTTAATCGGCACCTATGAAGTGTCTGAGGTGGATCTCCATCAGATTGTAAAGGCTATGGCAGGGAAGGAAATTGAGGACAGGTACCCCAAATTAAAAATTAAGCACGGGAAAGAGCTGCTTAGAGTCAACAATCTTTCCCATGAGGGACGCTTAAGGAATATAAGTTTTAGTGTAAGGGAAGGAGAAATCCTTGGTATTACAGGTTTAAGCGGATCCGGCAGGAGAACCTTGGCAAAGGTTCTTTTTGGCATTAACAGGCCTTATGAAGGGGAAATAATGCTAAACGGCAAAATCTTTAAAGATATGAACCCCAATAAAGCTATTGAGAATGGGCTGTGCTATGTAACAGGGATAGGAACAGATGAAGGGCTGATTTTGGATGCACCTGTTGCAGAAAATATTACATTGACCAATTTAAAAAGGATTTCAAGGTTTGGGTTTCTCAATAAAGGGGAAGAAGCCTTGGAGGTCAGGGATTTAATTGAAAGGCTCGAAATTGAAGCAGGCGAATATGAAATTACAAATAACCTCAGCGGAGGAAATCAGAAAAAGGTCATTTTTGCGAAGTGGCTCTTTACCAATGCAAAAATACTGATTATTGAAGAGCCCACAGCAGGTATTGATGTGAGTTCCAAAGTAGATATCTACAATATAATAAATGAATTGTTATTGTCAGGGGCCTCAGTTATAATGATTTCTTCAGATCTGTCAGAAATATTGGGTATGTGCGACAGAATTCTTGTAATGTGTAACGGGGAAGTGTGTAAAGTTTTCGAGAAAGATGAAGCTACGCAGGAAAAAATTTTATACTATGCTTCAGGCGGCAAAGGCAATATTTAAGTATAAAAATAATCAGAAAAAGCATTGCATACAAATAATCGAAACAAAAAATACAAGAATAATCACAAACGATAATTTTATATCTGAATCGATATGTATTCATATCATAGAAAAACATGCCATGGCTAAATGTTCCGGGCAATATTTTTCATCCGGCAATGTATTAATATTTCCGCATCTTTTGCAGTTTCATCCCCAATTAAAAATTTACAAAAATTTTTTTAAAAAAAGAAGGATATTTATAAAAAATGACGAATATATTAATAAAAAAACACAAAAGTAAACAAACGAAACAAATAAAAAACGTTTATCCATATTTTACAATATTTATTGTTCCAGCATATTGTTTTCTGTATGAGGCAGGAAAGGGGGCATATGAATTGCCGGAATATGTGCTTGAATTAAAAAACATTACCAAAGTATTTCCAGGAGTCAAAGCACTGGACAAGGTTCAGTTCAATTTAAAGCCGGGAGAAATTCATGCTTTGATGGGAGAAAACGGCGCGGGAAAGTCTACCTTTATCAAGATTATAACAGGCGTTCATTGCCAGGATGAAGGTGAAATATATTTTAACGGGCAAAAAATTGATATAAAAGGTCCCAATGATGCAAAGAAAATGGGAATAGCAGCTATATACCAGCATGTAACATGTTATCCGGACCTTAGTGTTACGGAAAACATTTTTATGGGACATGAAAAAACAAAGAGGTTTACAAAAAGAATTTTATGGGATGAAATGCACTCTGAAGCCCGAAAGCTGCTTAATGAATTAGGCACTGACATTGACCCAAGAACACAGATGGGTGCGCTTAGTGTTGCGCAGCAGCAACTGGTGGAAATAGCCAAAGCTTTGTCCATAAACGCAAAAATCATAATAATGGATGAACCTACAGCCGCTCTCACAAAGAAGGAAAGTGAAGAACTGTATAGAGTTACCGAACAATTAAGAGATAACGGGGTTTCGATCATTTTTATTTCTCACAGGCTTGAGGATATGTTCAGGCTGGCTGACAGGGTCAGCGTATTAAGAGACGGAAAATATATAGGAACATGGAATGTAAAGGATA
>DULF01000012.1 GCA_012840535.1 Clostridiaceae bacterium | reverse complement strand
TTATGAATAACATGCGTAAAAAAATACTGGTTGTGGACGATGAAGCGAAAATAGTGGAGATTGTAAAATCATACTTTGAAAACAGCGGATATTCGGTATGTGAAGCATATAACGGCAAAGAAGCGCTGGAAAAGTTCGAAAAGGAGAATCCTGCCCTTGTCATTCTTGATCTGATGCTTCCTGATTTAACCGGTGAAGAAATTTGTAAAACTTTAAGGAAAAAATCAAGAGTACCCATAATAATGCTTACGGCAAAGGTTGAAGAGGAGGATATCTTAAAAGGCCTGAATCTCGGAGCGGACGATTACGTCACAAAGCCCTTCAGTCCAAGGCAGTTGGTGGCGAGGGCTGAAGCGGTTCTAAGAAGGGCAAGCGACTCACTGGTGCCATTGTCAAGCATTATCTCGTTTAACAATGATGAACTTGTTATTGATACTTTGAAATACGAAGTGAAAAGACATGGGGAAATTATCAATCTGACTCCTAATGAATACAAGCTTTTGTTAGCGATGGTAAAGTACCCTGACAAGACATTTACAAGGGAAGAGCTGATAAGTATCGGGCTGGGAGATGATTTCAACGGCTATGACAGAACAATTGACACTCATATAAAAAACATCAGGCAGAAAATTGAACCTGATCCAAAGAACCCGAAATATATTCTGACTGTTCACGGAATAGGCTACCGGTTTGGCGGCGAATAGAAGGGTGGACGGGTCAGTTGGACAAAAGGGGGTTAAGACAGGTAAACAGGGGTGGCCAAGATATGAGGAAATATAGTTTGAGAACCAAATTATCCTTGTCATATGTATCTGTGGTACTGATTTCCGTGTTTCTCATCAGCATCATGACCAATCTGTTGCTGGATAAACATTTTAAAGAATATGTCATACAAAATCAAAAGCGCAAAAGCGAAGAAATTGTATCACTGGTAAGCCAACAATTCAAGGAAGGAAATGAATGGAATATAGAAGCTATAGAAGACATATGCGTTAACGCTTTGGGACAGGGAATGATAATAAGGCTGGTGGATTCCTCCGGCAGGGTCATTTGGGATGCAAGACTTCACAATAATTCATTATGCGAGCAGATGTTATCCCATATTGAACGGAACATGAGCAGCCGGTATCCCAATTGGGATGGTAGTTATGTAGAAGACGAATATCCAATTACTCATAAATTGAGTAAAGTGGGTAAAATTATAATCGGCTATTATGGTCCGTATTACTTTAATGACAGTGATCTTGCATTTATAAATAAAATAAACAGATTGCTGGTAGTTGTCGGATTGTTTTCGCTTTTATTATCCCTGCTTATCAGCTCAATAATGTCCAAGAGGTTAAGTGACCCTATTTCAAGGGTTATAAGCACTGCTCAAATGATTTCAAAAGGGTATTTTGATGACAGGATAACGGAGCAGTCAAGTACAAAGGAAACTGCGCAGCTTATCGAAACCGTCAACAACCTTGCGGAAACATTGGAGAACCAGGAAGCTTTAAGAAAAAGGCTGACAGCGGATGTGGCACATGAGTTAAGGACACCCCTGGCGACCTTGCAAGGCAATATGGAAGCCATGATTGACGGGATTTGGAAGCCCGATACCGAGAGGCTGAAAAGCTGTTATGAAGAAATTATGAGAATAAACAGGCTGGTAGGAGATCTTGAAAAACTGGCCAGATATGAAAGTGAAAACCTGGTCCTTAATAAGACAAGCTTTGATATTTCCGAGCTCGTCAGGCATATTATACAGAATTTCGAGAATGACTTTTTGAATAAGGGTATTAATGTTGAATTTTTTGGTGAAAAGCAAACAGTGAAAGCAGATAAGGATAAAATGAGCCAGGTGGTTATAAATCTTATTTCAAACGCTATTAAGTATACCCCGCACGGTGGTACAGTGGAGATCAGGGTTAAAGGATTGCACGATGCTACCGAAATCAGCGTTAAAGATACCGGCACCGGCATTCCTCCGGAAGATTTGCCGCATATTTTTGAGCGTTTTTACCGTGCGGACAAGTCAAGGAACAGAATGACCGGAGGTGCCGGAATCGGACTTACGATTGCCAAGGCAATAGTAGAAGCCCATAAGGGGAAAATTCAGGTACAAAGCAAAATAAATGAGGGAACGGAATTTATAATATCACTCCCGAATCAATAATCTAACTTAAGGTCAGGTAGCTTTATGGATATATGACAATATTCTGTAATTCAATGTTTTGAATCACAGGGATGCTTTTCTTTTGCGATGTGTTATAATATATTTGTAATAGTAATTATGTAAAATGATGGAATATGAGGGTTGTTAATGCATAACGGGAATATAAAAGCAGTAGATTTACGTGTTAATTATCAGGTTAAACCATTGGCAGTAAATAGAGACGATATTCTCTTTTCCTGGAACGTAGATGGAAGCAAGAGAGGTCAATTTCAGAGCTCTTACAGGATAATTGTTTCATCTGACAGGATACTGCTGGAAGATAATATAGGAGATATATGGGACAGCGGAAAGGTTATGTCTAAGGACTCGTCCTTCATAAAATATACAGGTCCCAAGCTGGAAAGCAATACGAGATACTGGTGGAAGGTAATTGTATGGGATGGCGATGGAAATGAAGGAGAGGAAAGCGATGTATCATACTTTGACACGGGACTTGACCAAAAAGACTGGAAAGGCATCTGGATATGGAAATCAAGGGATATTAAAATAAACAGTTTTTCTTATTTCAGAAAGGAAATTGAGGTTCCGGACAATTTTTCATCTGTAAAAGTTTTTGTGTCCGCCCACAACCATTTTAAGCTTTTCATCAACGGAACCCGTACCGGAGGCGAGTTATCGCCCGCGCCGACAAATCCGTACAAGTCAAAATACTACCTGGCCTATGATGTAACAAACCTTATAAAAGCAGGAAGAAATGCAATATGTGCAGTTGTCCATCATATAGGTGGAGACGGGCAGAACTATGTGAATGGTTTTCCGGGATTCATCCTGCAGTGTGAGATTACCGCAGTAAGCGGGGAAAAGATGGTTTTTGCAACGGATGAGACATGGAAAGCGCTGGCTGAGACCCCATATGAAGATGAAACGGCATTTCAGCAGAACAGGAGAATATCAGCCATAGAGAAATTCAATGCGAATATGGAACCTGAAGGGTGGCTGCTTGCCGGATTTGACGATTCTGATGCCCTTCCTGTCTCCAGCACAAATTCCGGTGAGCGCAAATCTCCACCATGGTCAAATGCTGTCAGTTCATTAATCAATGATGAAAACTGGATATTGAAACCTCAGTATATTTCTGAAGGCATGATTGAGGAAATTATTGTTCCAAATCCTGTCAGTATACAGGAGACGGGATTACAGATATTCGACGCAGGAAAAATAGTATCCGGATGGCCTGTTCTTGAACTAAAAGGCATACCTGGTGCGGTAATCCGGATGAGATACTCTGAGAATCTTGATGATATGGGAAGGGTAGGCCATAACGTTGCCAATGAAAATTCTGAGAACTATTATGATGAATACATCATGCGCGGCGGTCAGATGGAAACCTGGAGCCCTGACCTGTCATATAAGGCGTTTAGATACATAGAAGTCACGGGTTATCCTGAAATAATCAATCCTGAGAATATAAAAATTGCCTCGGCCCATACGGGCGTCCCGATTACCGGAAGCTTCAATTGTTCCAATACGCTACTTAATGATATATATAAAGCGTGCATTCAGACCCAGAAAAACAATATGTTAGGACAGCTGGTAGACTGTCCGCACAGGGAACAGGCCCAATATCTGGCTGATTCCGACCTGCAGGCTGAAACGCTTGGCTATTATTTTGAATCCCGGAATATTTTAAGCAAGGTGTTAAGCGATTTTAAGGATGCCCAGCTGGAAGACGGAACATTTCCTTTTGTTTATCCTGCAAATTTTGACCATCCTGACTTTCATATAATGATACCCGAATGGGATTTGCACTTTTGCACGCTGATGTGGAAGATATATTATATTTTCGGTGACAAATCGGTTTTG
Organism: Clostridiaceae bacterium; assembly: GCA_012840535.1. Classification (GTDB taxonomy): domain Bacteria; phylum Bacillota; class Clostridia; order Acetivibrionales; family DUMB01; genus DULF01. The sequence goes on along the minus strand of DULF01000012.1, from coordinate 7,490 downwards.
GAGAATAATTATGCGGCAGCGTGCAGGATGATCAACCATTATTTAAATTCAATAGATGAAGGTACGGGACTCGTTCCAAGGAGCAGAGAACGGTGGCATATAAGCGACTGGCCTTATCCCAATATTGTACATGAAGGGGATTTCCTGACCGTCCAGAATATGAAGGTATACAAGGCAGTTTCGATCCTTGCAAAGGCGGCAGATATACTGGGGAAGAAGCCGGATATGGAATATTATAATCTCGTGGCCGCAAGGCTAAAATGCTCAATAGTAAAGCACCTGTATGATCCTGAGAGAAAAGTATTTATAGACTCTTATAACACAAGGGAAAGCCACCAGGGCACCAATGTGCTCGGGTATCAATTTAGACTGGTGCCTGAGGAGGACAGCGAGAGCTTGCTTGACAATATTGTGAGGGCAGGGATGCAGTGCAAGACCCTGCTGTCATTGAATTTGCTGCAGGTATTGTTTGAAAACGGAAGGGAAAATGATGCGTATAAAATCCTTAACAATACAAATTATCCCGGATGGGGGCACATGATAAGCAAAGGTTATAAAACCATCTGGGAAGGCTTTGATGACATTGAATCCCACAGCCATGCATGGAATGCGTATCCCGCAAGGATTTTTGCAGAGTATATAACGGGGATAAAACCTGCTTCACCCGGGTTTTCCCATATCATAATCAAGCCGTTTATGCCCGGTGACATGCAGTTTGCAGAAAGCAGAATCCGGACTGTAAGGGGCTATGTGTATGTAAAATGGGAAAAGGAAGCCAATGAATATACAATACAGGTAAGCATTCCCGCAAATACAACTGCTGACTTGTATCTGCCTGGCAGCGCGCAGGATATTCTGTCTATAGAGGAATCAGATGAAAAAATAATAGACGGAGGTAAATTTGTTAACCGGGTTGATGGCATTGACTATTGTGAAAACAATGGAAAGATGGTTATTAAGATTGTTTCGGGGACATATTATTTCAAGGTTCTAAATATGTGAATTACACCGCCATAGCTTACCACTATTTACATTAAAAAACTATGCTTGCTTTTTATATTCTGACGGGCTTATACCGACGACTTTTTTAAACAGCTTGCGGAAGTATTTAGGATCTGAATAGCCGACTGCTTCACATATTTCACAGGTTTTCATATTTGTATTCCGCATTAATTCCATGGCTTTGGATATTCTCAGGTTAGTCAGGTATTCGATGAAGTTCTGGCCTGTTTCCTTTTTAAACAGTTCACTGAAATAGGATGGATTCAGGAATACATAATTTGATATCATTTCGAGACTGATTTTCTTGTTATAATTCTTGTCTAGAAAATTTTTCGCAGTTTCTACGGCATTCTGGCTGCATTGGATTTTTTTTACTATGAAATTGTTCAATATATTCAAGAACAGTTCCTTTATATAAACATTCATATCTTCCAATGTTTCAAGATCTTTAAATTTTTCATAAACACACTCATGGTTGAACTCGAACATTTTTTCCATGATTATTTCTTTACAGTCAAGTTTGTTTATTACATCCAGTATAAAATTCCATAAGGCGGATTTTATAGAATGGGGCGAAGATGCCTTGTGCGAATTCAATTGCATAAAGACACTGTCTATAATCAAATTTACATTTTTTTTGTCCAGTAATTCAAGATCCAGCGCAAGTTCATTTACAAAATCACTGGATATTGCTATTTTATTCTTGTCCATGCCGGCAAGGCTATTATAAAAAATGATGCTGCCTTTGCCGTTAATCATTTTGTATTTCAAGGCCTCAGCTGCTTGTAAATACAGAGTATTCAGCCTGTTGACGCCCTGCCCGTGAGAACTTATACCTGATGTGAATGTTATGCCGGTGTTTCTTTTAATAATCTTTTGAATACAGCTCAGTTTGGATTTTATGTATTCATTTTCCAGGATATTTTCAGTATTGCAGATAATTACAATTTCATTTTCTTCCATGTGGCTGAAGAACGAATAACCCGAAAAGTACTTTTTTGATATCCAGTCCAGGTATGATTTCAGTTTGGATGTAATTGCGAACTTTTGCTCCTTGCTCAAGTTTTTAAACTTTACTTCATAGTCATCGATTGAAATAATTATTACATAAAATACAGGATTGGAAAGCTTAATTCCAAGACGTTTAGACTGTTTCTTGATTTCTTCGGTTAAAAAATCATCTTTGCTGACAAGTTCATTCAGAAATTTTTCGCGTAATAAATTAAAACCTGCCTCATGCTGGATTCTTAACAGGGTTTCTTTCTCTTTTCTTTCCTTTTCTTCCTGAACTGCTTTTCCGGCTTTTACAAGCGTGTTTATAAGGTCCTCTTCTTCAATGGGCTTGAGCAGGTAACTGAAAGCGCCAAGCTCTACTGCTTTTTGTGCATATCTGAATTCATCATATCCGCTGATAATTATTGTTTTAAGGTATGGATTAATTTGCCGGAGGGACTCTATTAATTCCAGGCCTTCTATTTCAGGCATTTTTATGTCTGTAACCAGTACATCCGGTGACAGCTTTGTGCATAAGTCCAACGCCTCTCTTCCGTCGGAAGCTTCGCCTACAATTGAAAAGTCAGGATTTTGTGCCGAAAGTATCATGGTTTTTACTATGGCTCTGACCCATTTTTCATCGTCAGCTATTACTATTCTGACCATAGACTGATTCCTCCCTGATAACCGGAACCCGTACCTCAACTGTTATACCAGGCCCGTTGTTGCTTAGAAACCTTAAACCGAACTTATTGCCGAAATACAGTTTTAAACGGGTATTGACATTGTATATGCCAATACTCTCGCTTTTGTTGTTATTAGTCATCTCAACGGCAGGCTGGACATCCTTGGCAAGAGATTCATTCAGCAGTTTCATCTTTTCTGCCGGCATGCCGTGTCCATTGTCCGAAATCAGAAATATGATGCAATCATCTTCTTTTTTACATGAAATTATTATGATGCCTGTGCCTTTTTTATTTTCCAGCCCGTGTTGAATTGAATTCTCAACTAAAGGCTGAAGAGTCAGTTTTAATATTTTGTAATTATATATTTCTTCATCTATATTATATTCAACGTGGAACTTGTCTTCAAACCTGAAATTCTGTATTGTTATATAGTTTTTTATATGGTCTATTTCATCTTTTACATATACTATTTCCTTGCCTTTTATGCTGTACCTGAACAGGCTGGACAGGGATTTTGACATGACAGCGATGCTTTGCACGCCTTCTATCATTGCAACTCCCCTTATGGATTCCAGGGTATTGTACAGGAAGTGCGGGTTTATCTGCGTCTGAAGTGCTTTTAATTGTGCTTCTTTCTGGTTTAGTTGAGCATGGTAAACCCTTTCGATAAGGTTTTTTATATTCTCTGCCATTCTGTTGAAGCCATCAGCCAATAGTTTAACCTCATCTCTTGTATTTATGTTCAGACGGGTGGACAGGTTGCCTTTTTCAATTTCCGACATTGCGTTCAGAAGTTGCTTTATTGGTTTAACAAGCCCGTTTGATACTTCCAGCGACAGTATAAAAATTAATATAATGCAGATGAGGGTAGCTATTAATATGGAATTCTTTATAACAGTAGTGTCTTTCAGTATGCTTGCAAGAGGCATGATATTTACAATTTTCCATAACGAATAAGGAGAAGTGTAATATACAATAAACATCTCAGTATCATTTATTTTCTGTGTAAGAGTGCCATGTTCTCCGGATAAAATTACAGCTGAAAACTCATAGTCAAAGTTTTTTGTTAAAAGGCTTGCATCCCTGTTGAATATTATTTTCCCGTCTTTATCAAGAACATAAAGGTTACCCGAGGAAAGTGCTGAATCTGACTCGGTGCTGATAACTTTTTCGATTACACTGTATTCATAATCTACCATAATTACACCTATAGACTGCCTGGTTTCAAAATTTCTTATCAGCCTTGATACAGAGAACACATATTTAGGCTTATTTTGAACATGATATTGAAGGTGGGTTCCAATAATATTTATTTTGCCTGATTTTGCCAGGGTATCCTTGTACCAGGGTTCACTGTAAAAATCGTAGTCGAGCTTTGGGCTTCTTCCCTTCCTGTAAAAATAGTTGCCGTGCATATCATACAGGTAAAGCCCGGACAGCTCATCCCTGAAGCCTGTATAATTAAGCAATGTTTTATTGATTTTGTCTGCTGCTTCCACCTTGGCAAGTTCAGGCATGGAATGATATTCTTCAAGGTTTTCCATCAGTTCCTCGTTTGTAGTTATAAAACCTGTGATACTTTCCATTTCCTTTATGTAATAGTCTATGTTTTTGCTTATCTGTTTCAACGTATCAAGAGAATATGTATATGCATTCTGCGTTATGATTTTTGAACTCTGCCTGTAAGCCAGCGACCCGGATATAAGCAAAGGAAATATCACCAGTATTAAAAAAGCAAGAATAAACTTGTTTCTCAAGCCAAGAAAAAAATCCAGTTTCATGAAATACTCACGTCCTCTGAGCCTGAAGATTGATTTTTGTTACATGCCTGCCCGGTTTAATTCTGGTTAATTGTTTATTAAGCTTTTATTTTTATTGCAGTTATAGGGCTTAATGGTATATTTCGACAAATCTTCATTACATCCTTCTTTACCAAATGGATTATAATATGATTATATGAAAGAGACAAAAATAATACTCCAAACACCCGAAAAACGTCCCCTTAAACAGATATTGGGCGAGTATTACAATATAGGCATGATATGCATATCGTGAAAAATTAGTAATAGTTGGGGGGAAGAATATGAAAAAGATTATTTCTTTAGTGCTTTTAGTCGCGATTCTTTTTTCTCTATTACTTACCGGGTGCGGTAGTGACAAGAAGGTAAGCGATGACAGTGGTGGCCAGCAGGATTCACAGCCGGCACAAACGCAGGAAGAAAAGAAAGAGACTGAATCAAAAGAAAATGTCACTATTAAGTTTACTCATTACCAGTCAGAAGGACAGGAGACATTTCTCAAGATTATTGAAAAATTCCAGGCAGAGTATCCAAACATAAAGATTGAAGCTGATTTAAGCGGTGGAGACCAGTACCCGACAATACTTAAAACAAAACTGGCAGCGAGGGAGGCTTCAGATATTATAGGCGTACATCCGGGATTAAATAACGCAATAACAATTGCAAAGTCAGGTTACCTGGAAGAATTGACAAATGAACCTTATATACAGAATATTGACCCCGGCGCTTTGAGAATGGGATCAGTTGACGGCAAAGTATATGCGCTTCCCATTGACACAGCCTACATAGCGGTTTTTTACAATAAGGATATTTTCAAGGAAAACTCATTATCTATTCCAAAAACGTGGAAAGAATATACAGACCTCTGTGAAAAACTGAAACAAAAAGACATAGTGCCAATTTCAGTAGGAAACAAGGATTTATGGGTTACTCAGCTGATTCCATATGCTTTGGCTCCAACAGTGATTTATAAAAACAATGTTAATTTCGACAAGGATATGTATGATGGCAAAGCAAAGTTTAATGGTCCTGAATGGAAGAAAGTAATGGACATGTATGGCGAACTGCTTGAGAAAGGTTACTTCAATGAGGGGCCTCTGAGCACTTCTTACGACCAGTCTCTGGCTTTGTTTGCGCAAGGGCAGACAGCCATGATTATTATGGGAACGTGGGCATTGCCTGTTATAAAGGATCTGAACAATGATATAGATATAGGCCTGTTTGTACTTCCTGCATCGGATGACGGTAACAATTGGGCAAGTTCTGCAGTAGGCGGTATGATTGGAATATTCTCCGAATCGGCGTATAAGGATGAGGCCAAGAAGTTCCTTGCATTCTTTATGCGGGATGATATTTACAGGTTCTATCTCACTGAAACGAAAAACTTTCCGACAGTAAAGGGTTTTGTAGTTGATTTTGATCCTGCGGCACAGGAACTTGTTTCACAGGTAACCAACAGCTACAATTTCCTTGACCAGAATTGGCCTGCAGGTGTACAGGATGTATTCCTCAGGGGATATCAGGAATTTTTCGCAGGCAAGCCAGCTGAAGAAGTATTGGCGGAATGTGATAAGGAATGGGAAGCAAGGGTCAAGGAATTGAACCAGTAGGGAATGTTGTTGCCGGGCTGTATCAGCAGCCCGGTAAATTTAATAAAGCATGGTGTTTCCTACGGAATTTTATTTGCAAAGGGTGGCACAAAATATGAACAAGTATTCGGGCGACAGAGTGTATTGGATAATATTCATAGCACCGGCATTATTAATAGTGTCTTTGTTTTTCATAATTCCCGTAATAGGCGGTTTCATATACAGCCTGACCGATTGGAACGGACTTGATAAAACTATCAACTTCATAGGTTTGGAGAACTATAAAAACCTCATTTTAAACAATAAAAGATTTTATTCAGCATTAACCCATACATTGATCTTTTCATTTAGTATAACAATATTGCAAAACTGCTTCGGACTCATTCTTGCGTTAGTTATGGATAAGAATTTTAAAGGGCGCAACTTTTTCAGGGCAGTCTATTATTTGCCGTCTGTCCTCAGCGCACTGGTAGTAAGTTATGCGTGGTCTTTTATCCTTAATCCCACAATGGGAGCTTTGAATGTTCTTTTTAAAAAAATAGGGCTGAATTTCCTGGTACAGGACTGGCTAGGTGATGCAAAGCTTGCGTTATTCTCCATAATATTTGTGGTAGTATGGCAATATGCCGGATACTCGATGGTTATATACATAGCAGGATTGCAGAATATTCCTTTGGAAATGTATGAAGCATCGAGCATAGACGGAGTAAATGCCTGGCAAAAGTTCAGGTATATTACGTTTCCGCTGTTGGCTCCTGCTTTTACGATAAATATACTTCTGACAATGATCAGCACTTTAAAAACCTTTGACCACATATTTGTCATGACCAAAGGCGGACCGGGATATGCTACCGAGGTTATAAGCACGCTTTTATACAGGGAATCCTTTACTAACAATAACATGGGTTATGGTTCAGCAATATCAGTAATTTTATTTGCCCTGATTACGTCTGTTTCCCTGATCACGCTGAAGTACTTAAGAAGGAGGGAAACTGCCATATGAGACGTAAATCAAATATTCTGCCTCGAACGTGTTTCTACCTTGTCCTGATTTTAATAACAGCAATATTTCTTTTTCCTGTATACATGATTTTCGTTTCATCATTAAAAACGCAAATGGAAATATTCACTTCACCTTTTTCGCTGCCAAAGAGCATTGAGTTCAGCAACTATATCAGGGCATGGGAAAGAATTGATTTTGACAGGGTACTGCTAAACAGCTTCATAATGACATCAATTCCCATTATTGGGTTAATAATACTTGGTTCAATGGCGGCATATGTCTGTGCGCGCAACCAGTCGAAAATTGTAAATATGATATTTACATTGTTTGTAAGCTGCATTATAGTCCCGTTTCATACTGCTATGACACCACTTGTAAAGTTTATGTCCACGCTTAGGCTTTCTGATAAGCTTTTTGG
>DULF01000054.1 GCA_012840535.1 Clostridiaceae bacterium | reverse complement strand
TGTGTATAAGCTGTTTTGGGGATTATTCAGACAAAAGAAAATTTCTCTTTCTATTGGAATAGCAGCAGCTGCGGGTACACTAACGAATACCATAGGTGTACTTGGCATGATTTATATACTTTATGCGCGCAGGTTTGTTGAAGCTGCGGGGCTTGAGGGAGCTACTCCATTGATAGCCATTTTCGGCATTGCTGTTCCAAATATGCCTTTTGAACTGGCTGCTGCAGTTCTGGTAGCAATACCGGTTGTAATGGCGGTAAAAAAAGCAAGGAAAATTTAGCATGAGTTTTATTTTATCAGGTGAAATGGCTATGAGCATCATTATAGGAATAGACATAGGCGGAAGTACCACGAAAATAATCGGGTTTGATGAAGGTGGAATGTTCAGTCCTGTGCTTGTAAAAGCCACCGATCCCATAGCGTCGTTATACGGAGCATTTGGCAAGTTTTTAAGCGCTAACAGGCTTACCCTAGGCGATATAAAACAGGTAATGGTCACCGGGGCAGGCTCGTCTTTTGTAACCGAAAGCCTATATGGAATACCTACGGGAAAGGTTGACGAGTTCCGCGCTATCGGCATGGGAGGACTGTATTTAAGCAAGCTGCGCAAAGCCATTGTAGTAAGCATGGGTACCGGAACCGCCTATGTTAGGGCAGAAGATAACAATGTGGAACATATTGGAGGTTCCGGTGTCGGTGGGGGAACGCTTCTTGGATTGTCAAGCAAAATGCTGAATGTGAGAAATTTTGATGACCTGATTGAAAGTGCCCATGGCGGAAACCTTGCAAATATAGATTTGACAATTGGCGATATAACCATTGATGTTATAAAAGGCCTCCCGCCAGACACCACTGCTTCAAACTTCGGCAAAATAAGCGATCTTGCCTCAAAAGCAGATACGGCGCTGGGAATAATTAATCTTGTATTCCAGACAATTGGCATGCTTGCGGTGTTTGCCACAAAAATCGACTCCACGAAGGATGTTGTGCTGACAGGAAACCTTACAAATGTCCCTCAGGCTCACGATATATTCAACCGTCTTGGAAAGCTGTTCGATGTTAATTTCCATATACCTGCAAATGCTGAATTTGCAACCGCAACAGGAGCTGCAATAGTCTTTTCAAAAGGGTTGCAATATAAAGAAATCAGTTAACAAAGGGACTGCTAAAAAGGAAATAACACTCAATAATACTCAGTTGAAACATGGGGCCAGTTCCCATGCTGCGCTTTAAGAGAGAAACAGAAGAACTGGCCCATGTTTTACATTGTGGCAGGCAACGTCCCTTGTCACGCACACCCGCCTTTATTCATTTATATCACATTTCAGCCTGCGCACAAAAATCAGCCGGGCATTTTACATGCCTCAATAAATGCCAGGATGTTATCAACAGGCACTTCAGGCTCCAGTACATGCGTCGGTGATAATATCAATGCTCCGTCATACCCTAATTTGCTCCTCATTTCTTTCACCGTGGTTTTTACGTCCTCAGGTGTACCAAAGGGCATGACCGTCTGAGTCCCGATAGTGCCGTCCAATACTATCCTGTCACCCACTGCGGACTTGACTTTTACTGGGTCCAGACATTCAGGCTGTATGGGGTTCAATATATCAACTCCTATCTCGACTAATTCAGGTATGATGGATTCTATGTTGCCGTCGCTGTGATACCAGATTTTTATATCCTTATTGATCTCTTTTGCCCTTTTATATACCTTCTCCCAGCGTGGTTTAATGAACTTTCTCCAGAGAGATTGTGAAAACATAAGTGCTCTCTGGTTGGCCACATCATCCCCTGTCATAAGAACATCAACCCCGGCTCTTGCTGCAGCTTCAGCCTTCTTCAAATTTCTTTCGCATATCCTGTCCAGAATGAACTCGCACATTTCCGGATTTTCTATCATATCCATCAAAAATTGCTCATAACCCCTTATCTGCCATGAGTCCTCGTACATATGCGTCAGGTAGAAGCAGGCGACCTTGCCCTTTGCATGAATCTTTTCCACTTTTTCCTTCATATGATTATCTGTAAAATTATCTACATTGGGATACTCAAAATCCTCAATATCCTTTATTGATTCCGCATCGCGCAAAGGACTCACATAACGGGTAAAATGGTATGAGCTGCCCGGTATTTCTAGAACCCCAAGTTCATTGATAAAGGCATTTTCCGGTATTTCAATATCTTTATAGTATTTGCTGAAATCCGGAGGAGTATAACCTTCAGGTGGATCCATTTTTACCTCCACCGGGTTGTACATGCCGAAATAGTCCCTCAGGTCTACATCATCAGCTAACTTTAATGTTTTCCTGAGTTTTTCATCAATCGCTGGAGTGAAACTAGCATAAAAAAGTATTTCATCATGTGGTCTGTGTTCAACTGTTGCTCTAAATAATTCAAGTTGTGTCATATAATCCCCTCTCCTAAATCAATCTGTATTTATTACAAGTTTATATATAAGCAGGCTTTACTGCAACATGTTATTTACGTTTTTGCATATTTTATATACAGCCATAGCTGTTTCCGCTCTTGTGGTACTGCCTTTGGGGTTTAAGCTGTTGCCGATTCCCTGTATTATGCCTTCCTTATTGATGCTGAAATCTGCCTTTAGTTCCAGTGTCCTTGCCAGAAAAATTACAAAGCCAGCCGTGGCAGTGTTTTTACCGTGTGAACATGTTGCGGAAAATATTCCGGCAATTACACCTTTTGACGCCATTACCCCAATTCCTTTAATGACATTACTCTCGTAAGACCTTTACTGCGACAACTACAAGATCTTCCAGTCCCACAACACCGTCCCGGTTAACGTCAGCAGCTGCAGCCCCGGGATTTTGTACAACTTCTACACCATAATAATATCCGATTATGGCAAGGTCTTCTATACTTATCCTGCCGTCACCGTTTACATCTTCGTTAATGCTTACAACAACCACTTTGTCTATTGAAGAGGTTCCGGCTTCCCTTTCATAACCGTTTCCATCTGCAAGTACGGCCTCTTTTACTAATATGGCACTCTCTGTTAGCTGAACATCCTTCGCTGTAAATAACAGTTCAAGAAGCCTTGTATCTTCAATTATTCCGTTTTCTTCACCAAGACTTACAACCAGGATACGGACTGTTCCGGCGGTATCGCTGTCCAGGTATACCTTAAGCCCTTCCTTTACATTCTCTATACCGGTAAACTCAAATACATCAGGGTCATATGTGATTGTTATGTCCTGGGCATATATGGCATTGACAGTATCCCCGGGCATATCTATGCTTAAGGTTGCTGTGTAGGTATCTCCTGCTTTTACAGTATCTTCACCTGTAAGTATTACCACCGGTCCGGCATCTTCCAGGTTTACACGGACTGTGGCAGACGCCTTCACGTCAGTACCTTCTACGGTTCCGTTTACTATAAAGAACGTTCTGCCTTCTTCAACCATATCCTCGGTAATTGTATCCCATACAACACTGACCATCTCAACAGTACCGTCATTGTATACGGCATAAACCCGGGCAGGCAATTCAGGAATCTTTACTACAACTGTATCTACTGACACCTTCTTAAAATCTACTATCCTTTTTACAAATTCTTCCGGTGCTAAAAACACCTCAAATTCCGCAAGCCCTAATTCTCCCTGCTCAATTCCTCCAGGAGCCTCTGGATTCGGAATGGCATTAGGATACTTGTTTTCAGGGTCTATGATGAACTTAATCCAGCTTGTAGTAACCGGTTCTTCAAACATTACTATGTTGTCAGGCTGTCCTTCCCATCTGATTCCCTCTACTAAAAGGCTTCCGCCTTCCCATTCCAGTACTCCTTCTCCAATCTGGTTAACCAAGTGGCCTCTGTCTACCAGGTTTACTCCTGCAATGGTCACTGGCTCATCAAAGTTAAGCTTTATCCATGGAGCTTTTGTATTATCCTCAGGGTCCGATGCCATGAAGTTTCCCTGTCTCCGTCAACTGCATAGTCTCCTGTATACCTTTCATCTATACTTCCATCAGCCTTTCTCACCGAAATAACCGAAACCTCGGCCGTGCCTGCAATATTTGAGCCTTTCATCTGTATTTGAACAGGTTCGCTTTCAACTGTTATGCCATCCACTGTTACTTTGACTTTAACAGGGTTTTTCTCGGATGATTTTTCCGGGTAAACATAACCAAATCCTATCCCCATCTCCAGGTAACCCTTTTTCTTTAATATTAAATTTAGGGCAAGGCATGTGTATTAACATATTTAATACTCCTGCCTTGCACAATGCTTAATCTATAATTACTTGCTTGCCAGCCAGGCATCCAGTTGAGCCTGCTTTTCTTTTATTATGTCATCGACGCCGGCGGTTTTCAGTCTTTCCAAAAACTCAGGCAATGCTTTCTTTGGATCTACCGCGCCATTACTTAACGCAGGTATCATCTCTGTTATAACTGCGTTACAGTTTGCAAGCTGGGTTTTTACAGGAGTAGGATCAAATATGAACCCTGACACAGGTGATACGTCAGCTTCTCTGTCTGCTTTGAACACTACACCCTGAGATTTCTTCAAAGCCTCTCCTGTTTCGTTTTTTGCATAAAGCACTCTTGTGAAATTCGGGCTGTAGGATTGGCCTATTGTCCATTCATAATAGTTAAAGAAATATTTTCCTTCAATATACTTCACGTTTCCATTTTCATCAAACTCGTAATCTATTCCTTCTTCACCATTGGTTATCAGCAAATAAAGTTCGTCATTTGTGTTCAGCAATTCTATTAACTCCAGCGATTTTTCAATATGGTTGGACCTCGCACTGATTGCAACTGCTGCCGTCGAACCTGCTGCAGCGGGAATTACAGTCCTTGTTGTGGAAACTGTAACTGCCGGTGCAACATCCGGAGTACACATTGACATAGCTGTACCCTCTGTGCTTATACCTGCTGCTTCAGAATCCAATGTGTCAGGCCAACCATAGTAAACTGCAGCAATTATTTTCGCCGCCTGCCTGTCAGGTGCATGGTCTTTTAAAGTTGCTCCGTCTTTTCTTACATAGCCTTTCAGATGCCAATCACGCATGATATCGCAGTATTCAGCAAATTCTGGTGTTTCAAACTGATTTATTACTTTTGCCGGTTCAGTAAATCTGACCCACCCTGGTGTTGTCATGTCGCCGACAGGCTCCATATCCCACAACAAGGGTTCATTTGCAAAAAAGCTGTAAGTAGAAGTGGTCTCCCATCCAATCATATCCGGGTGTTTCTTTAAAGCCGCGCCAATAAACGGATCAATTAATCTTAAAGCTTCAAGTGCAGGTTTGCCTTTTACAGCTTTCCAATCAAAACCAACTTCTTCTGCCAGGTCCTTGCGGAATGCAAAGCCCTTCCTCGCAGCAGCTCCCCACTGCTGGTAGTTTACTACGGCATAAATCCTGCCATTGATTTTAACTCCTTCCCAAAGTCCTTCAGGAATTCTTGAATATGATTGTGGAGCGTACGTTTGTATTAAATCAGTCAAATCAGCATATGCACCTTTTGAAGCATTTTTATAAAAATTCATGCCACCCCAGCTGGCTGTAAAACATAAATCAAAATAGTCTCCAGAATTGATCATCAGATTCATCTTTTCAGCATACGATGCTTCGCTGATCAGTATCAAATCAAGTGTGGCATTTATCTCCTTTTCAATAATTTCATTTGCTTTGCCCATAATACGGTCAAATTCATTTACAGGACCATTCATTGTATAGAATGTCAGCTTAACAGGGGGTTCTTTTGCTCCTTCCTTGGCAGTGCTTTCTTCATTTTCTGAAGAAGAAGTTGTCTTCTCCTCAGAAACATCACCTCCTGATGTACCTCCTTTCCCTCCGCAACCGGTCAACAATACGGACAATACCAGCATACAAGCAAGCAATGTGTACATGAGTTTTCGCTTTGCCATAAAGTTCTTCCTCCTTTTTAATAAAATAGATTTAATTTTTTTCAGTTTTGACAACCATATGGTTTTAAAACTTCTTATATATCTCAAAAGCAGCATCTTCCGGAGCTCCTAAAGACTGCTAGAGATATCATCATGCAAAATGCAAACATTATGCTGTCTCAAAAACAATGCTCAGCCTTTCACTGCACCTATGATTAGTCCTCTTACAACATATTTTTGTAAAAACGGATACAGAAGAATTATGGGTCCTATCGACAAAACACAGGTTGCCATTCTTGCACCTTCACTGGGCAATTCCGCCAGCAGTTTCTCAGCTGACCTGGATGCTTGCTGGACATTTGCCTGTAAATACCCAATATTATTCATTAATGACTGCAACAAAAACTGCAATGTATAAAGGTTTTGTCTCTCTATGTACAATGAACAGGTAATCCAATCGTTCCAATATGCTATAGATACAAATAATCCTATTGTCGCAATTGAAGGTATTGATAAAGGTATAACTATTTGAAAAAAGGTTCTGAATTCTCCTGAACCATCAATTCTTGCAGACTCTATCAGCGAGTCCGGGATTGATTTAAAAAAATTCTTCATTATTAAAACATGTATTGCAGAAACAAGGTATACTATAATCAATACCCATATTGTATTTTTTAATTTCAATGTCCTTGTCAACAATATGTATGTTGGCACTAAACCACCGTTAAAAAGAACCGGAATATATACAAACAGTGAGATTATATTCCGAAGTGTCACTTCCCTTCTGCTGAGTGCATAAGACAGCATTGATGTAATAAGAAGGTGTAAAACAGTACCCACAAATGTAACAAATATCGTGACCGAATAAGCATTTATAACTGAAGATGCTCCGCTGAACACGTATTTATATGCTTTGATGCTCCAGATATTGGGAATAAAACGATATCCGTCCAGCAGCAGTGAACGTTCATTTGTCAATGATATTGACAGCACCAGTAACAAAGGCACAATACAAATCAAGCAAAGCATAATAAATATAACATGGGTAACAATTTGTGAAAAAGTTAGTTTTTGTACTGCTACTTTCATTTATTTCTATTCCCTACCTTCCATTTTTACCTTTTTAAAATAAAGCTCTCTCAGGATTGATTTTCTTAATAATCCAGTTTGAAACAGAAACTAACACAAACCCTACAACAGACTGATACAGGCCAACTGCAGTCGACATGCCGTAATCATTGATTTTTTTCAATGCACGGTATACATACGTATCTATTACATCGGTTGCCTTGTACAAAGCACCCGCATCATTAGGCAAAGTATAAAAAGCATTCCAGTCTCCCAAGCCGCCATTGAATATCTTACCGGCCCACAATAAAACCAACACTATAACCGTTGGCTGAAGCAAGGGCAAGGTAATATATTTTGTCTGCTGCCATTCTGTGGCACCGTCAAGTTGTGCCGCCTCATAATAATCAGTAGATATTCCTGCAATTGCTGCAACATATAGTGCAGAATAATATCCGACATTTTTCCAAAGATATGCAAAAGGCATTATGAATCTCCAATATACCGGTTCACTGTACCAATGTATTTCCTGGCCTCCCAAAGAGGTTACAATATCATTGATAATGCCACGGTCAACGCTTAGAAAAGCAAAAACAATATATTGAACTACAATCCATGATAAAAATATTGGTAAAATAATAATCCCTTTATATGTGGCAGATAAATATCTATTATTTACCTTGCTTAACATAATTGCCAATGATATGGAACATACGGTTAATAAAACTATTTGTGTGACATTATATATCAATGTATTTACTG
>DULF01000053.1 GCA_012840535.1 Clostridiaceae bacterium | reverse complement strand
TTTATTCAGCATGAAGACAGACGAAGACAAGGTTGAGCAAGTAGCTTCAATACTAAGAAATAACGGCGCCATAAGCGTGGATATTTATTAACTTGTTTAAAAGCCTGGGGGGACTTCAACCTCCAGGCTTTTAACTCTTTTGATTCTAATTATTGTTATCAGTATCAGCCGTTTCTCCGGACGTTTCTTCCGGCGGTGATGCGTTCCCATTGCCGTTGCCGTTTTGATCCTGTCCGGATGGCATGTTACCGGAGCTTTCCGTATCCGTGCCGTCTGTTTCGGACTGCGGTGGTTGTTGCTGTTGCGGCGGGTTTTCAACCTTCTTTGTTCCCCGTATGATTTCCTCCTGAAGAGGTATATAAGTACTGGTGTGCAATTTGGTCCGGCTGACTACTTCCCCGTTAATTTTAATAATTTTGTACGTGTTCACAACACATCCGTTTTTCCCGGATTGCTTTACCTTGGTCGTTCCTTCCGGAAGAGTGGGGTCATCAAAATATTTTGTTGTAAACGGTGTTGTCTTGACAACTTCGGTAACTATTTCGACTTTCTTTCCGGGTGTTTCGTTTGTCCCTATAAGGGTGAAGTAAACGTGATTATCAGTTACCCTGGACTGGATTTTTATCGGCCAGTTGGTTGAGTTTCTGAACTGGAAATCAACTGAACCATATGAAACCGTCGCATCCATTCCACTAGGTACATAACCGACTGTAAATGTATGATTCCGCCGCTGGATGACTTCCAGATCCGAATATAGCACCGCATTGTAAAGAGTTGTCGATACCTGGCAGATCCCTCCGCCTATATCGTCAATAACCCTTCCGTTAGAATATACGTTTGCAGTCTTATAGCCAGCTTCCGCCGTCCTTTTCCCGACAACCTCGTTGAATGAGAAAACTTCTCCCGGCGCAAGGATTTTACCGTTTATTTTGCTTGCAGCAAGCTTTATATTTTCACCCCTGTTTGCATTATTTGTGCCGGAGGTGGAGAAATAAGTGCTCTTTGTAGCCAAAACATCCCTAAACAAGAGTTCATTGGCTTTTTCAGTAGTGATTTCAGGGGTTATGAAGGAAACTTGCAGCTCCTTTTCAATATCTTCAATGTTTTCAAGCTCAGCCACTACGGATTCAAGATATGACCTGTCTATTTCTATGCCGGGTACATGAGGCACTATTTCCACTTTATTGTTTACTACTTTTGGATAGGCATTTACCGGGTCCCTTTTTATCCTTTTGTATAAGTCATCTACGCTGATTTTCGCAGGGTTTGTTATTATAAGAGGAACATCAATTACGCCGCCTTCAAAAGAATTAACCAGTTTTTCCACTTCTGACATTACATAGTCTTTATCTATACTTTCTCCGTGATGTCCCGTGCGCAGTTTTATACTGTCTTCTTCGATAATCAGATCCGCTTCCTTTACAGGAATAAAAGTTTTATCGTACAACGACTGGATAATGCCGGCAAGTTTTTCCCTATCGAATGTTATGTTTATGTTGACCTGCATGCCGTTTTTACGTACTTCCAACAGCTCACGAAGCCTTTTTATAATATTTCCGCTCCGCCCTATTGAGTAAGCCTTGTCAATGACTTCCTGAATATTGCAGGATACTCCTATGTCAGAAAAGCTGAACTTCTCAGATATATTTTTGACATTCAGCGTAACTTCGAGATCATTCAGACTGTCCTTATAATTTTTATTTAAAAGGGTTTCCAGTTCGGTTGCCGTATATCCTCCGGCATTAATACCGTTTATGTATACACCTTTGTAAATATTGTCATACTTTAATACAGCATAAACAAATTGGGCAGTAATAGCAAGCATTAACAGTATAAATATTATTATTGAAATAAATACAAAGTTTTTAAGCTTTGTCCCCTTTTGCACATTTTGGACTTCATTCTTTGTGACCCCTGCGTTCATCTATCTACACTCCCAATATATTTTACAAATTTTGGTGCAATATTTACTGAGTTTTTGTTTTTATTTTTTAAATACCCATTTTAAATATTTCAAAACCATAAAACATAATATTTTATATGACGGTTTTAAACAGTTTTTGTTCCATGGCAGCCTGTGATAAACAGCATTTGATTCAAATTACATTATCGCAATTTTGCAGGAAAAACACAATATTTTTTAGCTTTAACAATATTATTTTTTTGTTACATTTGTGCGTCCGGTTAGGAGAGAACGCAGAACAAGGGCTAATGGAGCACATAAAATTATATTCTTTCTTTCAGGAAACAATGTATAAAAATGGGAAATTATGCTTATACTTTAATATACATATATATTTGGTAAGGAGAATTTTTATGAATATTTACCCGGAAAAGAGCCAACAAGCCGGAAGAAAACATAGCGGTTTTTTGTCAGCGCTTTTTGGAAAGCTATCGGCCAGGGGAAAGAAAAATATAATTAAAGAGGACGGGCAAGATGAAGCGCTTGCCCTTGTCGAAGAGTTAAAGAACGCAAGAAACGAATGGATAGACGCCAATATGAGTTTTGAATATGCTAACAGCCAGGAAATGGTAGATTACTATACATATAGGATTAAAGCAAGCGAAGTACGTTACGAATATTTCCTGAAAAAAGCAAAGGAAAAGGGAATAAAGGTGGCACATCTGGAGAAAGAATGCATAACGCCTGGTGTGAATAGCAAAGATTAAATGTAGTTTTGGGAGGAACAAACCTCTCTTTTTTTTTGTAATAAATTTGTGGCCAAGACTATATATATTAGGTAAGGGGTAAAGGGTGAGGGGTAAGGGGTTAGGGATAAGAGGTAGGGGGTAAAAAGTAAAAGGTAAGGGGTAAATGGCAAGAGGTGAGGGGTGTCTAACGGGAGGGGAATTTAATGCCTGTTAGCATAAATGTTGTAGTGGCTTATGTGGTTGGAATAATATTTCTTTTTATATTGGGGAGGTTTCTTTTGTTTCCGCTGAAAGTAATATTGAAGCTTGTATATAATGCTCTGCTTGGAGCAGTAGTACTGCTGTTAATAAACCTTGTTGGAGGATTATTCGGGTTTCGTATAGCTCTTAATTTTTTCAGCGCATTTATTGCAGGTGTGTTGGGGATACCTGGAATAGCCCTTCTAATAATTCTGAAGCTTATCTTCAAGGTTTGATTTTGTATACAAAGAACATCATAAAATCTTATTAAGCTTGAGTTATGGCCTTTTCATAGATGCCCATCTTGACAAAAAATAAACAAAGAAGTATACTTTAACGTGGGTATTATCCATATTTTATCTGATTACATAGAGGTATTACCTTATCTGATTCAGATAAATATATTTTATTTTTTAAATTATTTCATTTGAAAAAGGGGCGAAAAAGTATGAGTAAGGTTATGAAAACGATGGATGGAAATACTGCGGCCGCTCATGTGGCATATGCATTTACGGATGTTGCAGGCATTTATCCCATTACCCCATCCTCACCAATGGCAGAGCTTGTAGACGAATGGTCAGCTCATGGCAGAAAGAATATATTCGGACAGACTGTAAAGGTTGTCGAAATGCAGTCAGAAGCAGGCGCTGCAGGCACTGTACACGGTTCGCTGGCAGCCGGCGCTCTTACCACTACATTTACAGCGTCACAGGGTCTTTTGCTGATGATACCCAATATGTATAAAATAGCAGGAGAACTGCTTCCAGGCGTATTCCATGTTAGCGCCCGTGCAGTTGCTACTCATGCGCTATCCATTTTCGGCGACCACTCCGATGTTATGGCATGCCGCCAGACGGGATTTGCACTTCTTGCTTCATCGAGCGTGCAAGAAGTCATGGATTTAGGTGGAGTTGCGCATTTGAGCGCTATAAAGGGGCGAGTGCCTTTCCTGCACTTCTTTGATGGATTCAGGACTTCCCACGAGGTTCAGAAGATTGAAGTAATTGATTATGATGATTTTGCAAAGCTGGTTGATATGGAGGCTGTCAAGAGGTTCAGGAAAAATGCTCTTAATCCGGAACGCCCTGTTTTAAGAGGCACGGCTCAGAATCCTGACATATTCTTCCAGGCACGTGAGGCATCAAACAAATTCTACCAGGCATTGCCTGAAGTTGTTGAAGATTACATGAAAAAAATCAGTGAGTTAACAGGAAGAAATTATGGCCTGTTTAACTACTACGGCGCTCCTGATGCGGAAAGAGTAATAGTTGCAATGGGTTCTGTATGCGAAACCATTGAAGAGACTATAGATTATCTCATGAGCAAGGGAGAAAAAGTAGGAGTTGTAAAAGTACATCTTTACAGGCCTTTCTCAGTGAAACATTTCCTTGCTGCTGTACCTGCTACTGCAAAGAAAATAGCAGTGCTTGACAGGACAAAGGAACCCGGCGCATTGGGTGAGCCGCTATATCAGGATGTTTGCACTGCATATTACGATTTGCCGGAGAAGCCGGTAATTGTTGCAGGAAGATACGGACTTGGTTCCAAAGATACCACTCCTGCACAGATTGTCGCTGTTTATGAAAATCTCAAGGCTGATAATCCGAAGAACCATTTTACAATAGGAATAGTTGACGATGTAACACATACATCGCTTCCTGTAGGTGAAGAAATAGACACTACTCCTGAAGGAACTATAAGCTGCAAATTCTGGGGACTTGGTTCAGACGGAACAGTTGGCGCGAACAAGAACTCCATAAAGATTATAGGCGACCATACGGATATGTATGCGCAAGCTTATTTTGCATATGATTCAAAGAAATCCGGCGGAGTAACGATTTCTCACTTAAGGTTTGGAAAGAAACCCATCAGGTCAACTTACCTTGTCAAAAAGGCGGACTTTGTTGCTTGCCATAACCCGTCCTATGTTGACAAGTATGATATGGTTTCGGATCTTAAAGATAACGGAGTATTCCTGCTTAACTGCGGATGGACCGAAGAGGAACTTGATAAGAAGCTTCCTGCAAAAATGAAGAGGTTCATAGCCAGGCACAATATCAACATGTATACAATAGATGCCGTAAACATTGCCAAAGAAATAGGCCTTGGCGGAAGAATCAACATGATCATGCAGGCTGCATTCTTCAAGCTGGCTAATATCATACCGATAGATGATGCCGTTAAATACATGAAAAAGGCAATTGTGGACACCTATGGCAGAAAAGGTGACAAAGTCATACAGATGAATTACCAGGCAGTTGACAAAGGTATTGAAGCCATAAGGAAAGTAAATGTTCCTGCAGAATGGGTAGATGCCCAGGACGAGCCCAAGGTTAAGAGAGACGTTCCTGAATTTATTGAAAACATACTTGAGCCTATGAACAGGCAAGAAGGAGACAAACTGCCTGTAAGCGCCTTTGTTGGAAGAGAAGACGGAACATTCCCGCAGGGAACTTCAAAGTATGAAAAGAGGGGTATTGCGGTTGACGTTCCTGAATGGCAGATTGACAACTGCATACAGTGCAACCAGTGTTCATATGTGTGCCCGCATGCTGCAATAAGGCCGTTCCTTTTGAGCGAGGAAGAAGTTAAGAACGCTCCTGCTGCGTTTACTTCCAAAAAGGCCATAGGCAAGGGACTTGAGAAATATAATTTCCGCATACAGGTTTCGGTTCTCGATTGTACGGGTTGCGGCAACTGTGCAAATATTTGTCCTTCCAAGGAAAAATCTCTTATAATGAAGCCGATTGAAACACAAACCGAACAAATTGGGAACTGGGAATACGCAATGAAGTTAGAGCCGAAGGAAAATCCACTTAATCCGGAAACTGTAAAAGGAAGCCAGTTTGAGCAGCCATTGCTTGAGTTCTCCGGAGCATGCGCAGGCTGTGGGGAGACTCCATATGCAAAACTCGTTACCCAGCTGTTTGGAGATAGGATGATGATTGCAAACGCTACAGGATGTTCTTCAATCTGGGGCGGCAGCGCGCCTTCAATGCCTTATACGACTAACAAGGACGGCCATGGTCCTGCCTGGGCAAACTCACTGTTTGAAGACAATGCTGAGTATGGATACGGCATGGCCCTGGGAGTCGGCCAAATCAGAAACAAGCTTGCTGATTTGTGCAATGAGGCTATACAGCTTGATATACCTGACTATATTAAAGCTGCGCTTAAGAATTGGGTTGACAGCATGCATAAAGCCAAAGAGTCCAAGAAGGCTACTCTTGAACTGGTACCTCTGCTTGAGAAGTATGACGGCAGCGATGCAAGAGCAAAGGAAATATTTGCAACAATCCTGGAGAATAAAGAATTTTTGGTTAAGAAGTCCATATGGATATTCGGCGGAGACGGATGGGCTTATGATATCGGTTACGGCGGATTGGACCATGTACTGGCATCAGGCGAAGATGTAAATGTCCTGGTATTTGACACCGAGGTTTATTCGAACACCGGCGGACAGTCTTCAAAAGCGACTCCTACAGGAGCTGTTGCCCAGTTTGCCGCTTCAGGCAAGATTACAAAGAAGAAGGACCTTGGAGCAATGGCCATGACATATGGATATGTCTATGTAGCACAGGTTGCCATGGGAGCCAACTATAACCAGTTGATTAAAGCGCTGGTTGAAGCTGAAAGCTATCCCGGACCGTCTTTGATTATAGCTTATGCTCCGTGTATAAACCATGGCTTGAAGCTTGGCATGGGTTGCACGCAGCTTGAAGAGAAGAGGGCTGTTGAAGCCGGATACTGGCACCTGTACAGGTATAACCCGCTTCTCAAGGAGCAAGGAAAGAATCCGTTCGTACTGGATTCAAAAGAGCCTACTGCTTCCTTCAGAGATTTCATTTTGGGCGAGGTCCGTTACTCTTCACTTACAAGGACATTCCCTGACAGGGCCGAAGAGCTGTTTGAGAAGGCTGAAAAGAACGCAAAAGAACGTTATGAGTATTACAAGAGGCTGGCTTCTTACGAAGGTTAAGTGAGTACAGCAAGGTAATTTAATAAATATATTTAAAACAGAGGGCGTTAAAGCCCTCTTTTTATTCCTGATACCGTATTCCAGCTTCGCCTTCCTTCACAGCCTGTAGCTGTTCCTCCACATGCTGGCTGTATCCTGCTTTATCTCATGCCTTTTGGGAACACTTCTCTCCTTGTATATTAAACCATTCCGGTGGAAATAATGTAGAGGTGTGTTGCCATGATTAAATCCCGGTGCGTTTGAGGTAATAGTGAAATGAAAGACAGGATAAGGACATATTTCATACTTGGTTCATTTGTTCTTTTGTCCTTTGCCATAAAGCTGATATTGATATTTAAGTACGGAGACCAGCTTACCCTTTCAAGCGATGACTTGAACTACTTAAAAAGCGCAGTTTACCTTCTAAAAAAGAATATGTTTGTTTTTCACAATTACAATGAACCTACTGTCTTTGTTATGCCGCTGTATCCGCTGTTTTTAAGCATTGTAATGAAAATATTCGGCTATGGGACGGCAGGCATCCAGGCTATACGGGTACTGCAAGCGGTTATCAGCTGTGTTACCATATTAATGGTTTTCTTAATTGCAAAAAGGCTGTTTGACAAAAAGATCGCCCTTTTTTCCGCTTTTTTGGTTTCATTTTATTTTCCCAATATTGTAACAGCAGGTTATCTGCTTACGGAAACTCTATTTACGGCATTATTATATATACTGCTCTATTATTCGTTAAAATTTTCAGACGAACCTTCCTATGGCAATTTTGCGATTTTAGGAGTTCTTTGGGCGGCTGCTGTTTTATGCAGGCCAACGGTTGCTCCTTACCCTGTTCTTTTGTTCTTATATCTGCTTATGCACAAGAGGATGAAAATGGGGAAGCTTATGAAACTCGGAGCTGCAATGTCAATATCTTTTATCATAATAATGTCACCGTGGTGGGTGCGAAACTTTATGGAGTACGGCGAGTTCATTCCTCTTACTGCTGCAAGCGGCAATCCAATGCTGCAGGGGACATATGTAAACTACGTACAGACGCCTGAAAATGTCGTTTATTACAAATTGGGAGAGAACGCTTTTGAGACAAACAAAATAGAAGTGGAAATTGCGAAAAAAAGGATAAGGGAAGAATTCAAGAAAGATTTCTCGGGATATTTAAAATGGTTTACAATAGGCAAAACGAAGTTCTTTTGGCAATCGCCTTTCTACTGGAGGGAGTTTTTGAATATTGACCGCAGCATTGTTGAACTGACCCACTTTTTTCTGCTTACAGGCTTTGCAGGGATAATGCTGTCGGCCTTTAAGGATTTTACCAAATACATGCTCCCTATATCGCTGATTGTATTTTTTAATATCATCCACTGCATTTATATGGCTTTTGACAGGTACGCTTTCCCTTTGATGCCCCTGATGTCAATATTCTGCGGGTATTTTGCCACCAGTGTAATACGCTTCCTGAAGTTGCGGCGGTATGCTTCCTGATGAAAATGAGTATCGTTTTTTCGTATTCTAAGCATGTTTCAGCCTGCATATAATGTTAATACGCATCCATAAACTACGTAGCGTACTTTGGAGGTTTATTATGCAGAATATTGACAAGGAAATTTCAGATAAATTCAGATTTAATATAACAAATATCATACCCTTCAAAGATGCATATATAATAAATACCTCTGAAGGCAAAAAGCTTCTCAGAAAAAGCCGGCTTCGTCCTGACAGGATTGTATTCGTTCACGGAGCGAAGGAACATCTTTACAGAAATAATTTTAAAAATCTGGACAGGTATTTGTGTACAACGGATAACAACCCATATATTTATATTAATGACAGCTATTATACTGTGACAAACTTTATCGAAGGAAGAGAATGTAATTTTGAGAACAGGGAAGATACCATTAGCGCCGCGAGGTTGCTTGCATCATTTCATAATGCGTCAAAAGGCTATATAGCGCCGGCAGACTGCAAAGAAGCAAATGAGCTGGGCAAACTTCCGTCACTTTTCAATAAGAGGTTAAATGAGCTCAAAAGGCTTAAAAAAATCGCTAAAAAGGCAAGAAGCAAATTCGATTACTTATACCTTGAGTGGGTTGATTATTTTTTGAATATTGGTGGAAACGTTTTAGAACAACTAAATGGTTCGTCCAGTTACAAAATACTTGTTAATAGGGCACGGGAGGAAAAAGTGCTCTGTCACCATGATTTTACCCACCGCAATATAATTATTTCAGAAAACAAGGTCAATCTTGTTAATTTTGAATATTGCTGCTATGAAATTAAAGCATATGATATTGCAAATTTTTTAAGGAGAAAGATGAGGAAATGCAATTGGAATTTTGACGATGCCAAACTAATCCTGGACGAATATAGAAATGTAGAGGAAATCAGTGATGACGAATTTTTTATAATAAAGCTTATGCTCCTGTTTCCCCAGAAGTTCTGGCGAGTGGCCAACCGCTATTATAACAGCAGAAGAAGCTGGTCTGAAAGAATTTTTATCTCGAAGCTTCAGGAAGTTGTGGACGAAGCGGCGTTCCATGAACAGTTTATGAAAAGGTATGATGAGCTGAGATGATGTGTCAGGGGTGTGTCAGGGGGACGGCTCTGTTGACAACTTTTCAAAAGTTGTCAACAGAGCCGTCCCCCTGACACACTTTCCCCTTGGTTTTCTTTAGAACAGCCCTGTTATTACTCCATCCGGGCTTATGTCGATTTTTTCCGCCGAAGGGGTTTTAGGAAGCCCGGGCATTGTCATAATATCACCTGTTAATGCGACTATAAAACCTGCGCCGGCAGATACACGTACCTCTTTTACCGTTATGTCAAAATTTTCGGGGCGGCCTAACAGAGACGGGTTATCTGATAATGAGAACTGGGTTTTTGCCATGCATACAGGAAACTTGTCCAGCCCCATTTCCTCAATTTTCCTTATCGCCTTGTCAGCCGCGCTTGTATATACCACACCTTTTGCTCCATAAATTTCCTTACATATTATTTCAATTTTTTGCTTTATCGGAAGATTCACATCATAAAGCGGTCTAAAGCTGGATTTACTTGTATTCAGCAGATGCACAAGTTTTTCAGCGGCTTCTAGGCCTCCTTCTCCACCCTTTGCATAGACTTCTGAGAATGCGACCTGTACGTTGAGTTCTTCACACCTTTCCCTGACATACTCAATTTCCTTCTGAGTATCAGTTTCAAAGCGGTTTATAACTACAAGCAACGGAACACCGAATTTCTTGATATTTTCAACATGCTTTTCAAGGTTTGAGAAACCCTCTTTAAGAGCATCCAAATTTTCAACTCCGAAGTTCTCTTTTTTGACTCCTCCGTTGTATTTCAACGCTCTTATAGTCGCAACAAGGACAGCAGCATCAGGATTTAAGCCGGCACACCTGCATTTAATGTCAAAAAACTTTTCAGCGCCCAAATCAGCGCCAAATCCCGCTTCTGTTATTACATAGTCTGCAAGTTTTAATGCAAACCGTGTCGCCATTACGCTGTTGCAGCCATGCGCTATATTGGCAAAAGGCCCGCCATGCATTAATGCAGGCGTATTTTCAAGGGTTTGTACCAGGTTTGGCTTTATGGCGTCCTTTAAAAGGAGCGCCATCGCTCCGTCTACTTTCAAGTCTCCGGCAGTAACAGGGGTTCCGTTGAAGGTATATCCGACAATTATTCTGCCAAGTCTCTCCTTCAGATCTGTTAAACCTGTAGCAAGACACAGAATAGCCATTATTTCAGAGGCAACAGTTATATAAAACCCGTCTTCTCTCGGCATACCGTTTATTTTGCCGCCAAGGCCAACCACGATGCTCCTCAGAGCCCTGTCATTCATATCCATTGCGCGTTTCCAGATTATTTGCCTTGGGTCTATGCCGAGCACGTTTCCCTGGTGTATATGATTGTCAATAATTGCGGATAATAGGTTGTTTGCGGCCGTAACAGCATGCATATCCCCTGTGAAATGCAGGTTGATATCTTCCATGGGTACTACCTGGGAATATCCTCCGCCGGCAGCGCCTCCTTTAATTCCCATTACAGGACCCAGTGATGGTTCGCGCAGCGCAATGATTGCTTTTTTACCTATCCTGGCCATTGCTTGTCCAAGTCCGACGGTTGTGGTGGTTTTGCCTTCCCCGGCAGGGGTTGGATTTATCGCAGTAACAAGTATAAGTTTCCCGTCTTTTCTGTTTTTAATTTTATCCCATAGCGCAGTGGAAAGCTTGGCTTTGTATTTTCCGTACAACTCAATATCCTCGCCGGAAATGCCAAGCTTACCGGCAATATCTGCAATAGGCTGCATTTTGCAGTTCTGGGCAATTTCAATATCAGTCAGCATGAAAGTATACCTCCGGTAGTCCTAATTTGAGTTCCATAAAAAATTATATATTTTCTATTATACCGTTATATTTTTTTCACTTTCAACTATATTAGCAATTATTCAACATTTCAATGTAATTAGTTGCCTTTTACAGGAACCAAGAAATAAACGCACTCATATTATGTAGTAAGAAAATAAGAGGGTAGGGGTGTATTTATGAGAAAGCTGAAGGTTGGCGATATTGTTGCAAGAAAATCTTATGGTTATGATGTTCTTTTCAAAGTAGTTGATATAAGAAGCGACGGGAAAGAAAGGATTGCCACTATGAAAGGCATAAGCTATAGAATAGAAGCAGATGCCCCTGAATCAGACCTTGTGTTGCAGACCGACCAGCAGGTAAGGGAATACAGGGCCAAGTGCGATAAACTTGCAGAAAAGGTTACCCGCAGCATAACATCCAGGCAACAGGACTACATAAAAAAAAATTTTATAGAGGAACATCAGGAGAAGATAACAGAAAGTTTTCAAGACCAGGCAGAGTCTTACACTTAGACGGAGATAATGATTATCTCAACACATGTATAAAAGAATATGAAAAGCTTGGCATGGAAGTAGTCGGAAAATATGTACCTGAAAGGAACCAGCCCAACGAAGTTTATGCCCTTTTGCAAAAATACAGGCCGGATATACTGGTGCTTACCGGACATGACGGTGTTATTAAAGGGGAAAACAGTTACTTGAATATAGCAAACTACAGGAATTCAAGATATTTTATTGAAGCTGTCAAGGAGGCAAGAAAGTTTGACAGCAATCTTGACAGCCTGGTGATTTTTGCAGGCGCTTGCCAATCCATGTTTAATGAGATAATAAAAGCCGGCGCAAATTACGCAAGTGCGCCATACAGGGTGTTAATCCATGCTCTTGATCCGGTTTTGGTATCCCAAAAGGTTGCCTTTACAAGTGTAGACAAGGTGCTTGAGCCATCAGAAGTAATAAACAACACGATAACCGGAGTAAAAGGGATTGGAGGTATACAGACCCGCGGGAAATACAGGGACGGTTACCCTTTGGAACCTTATACGGATTGATTATGAAAACGGTGGAGATGCAGGGAACGTTTGCCGATACCTCACGAAAATGGTCAATTGAAAAGGTAAATTCCACTTTGCAAAAGTAATTTCCATGAATGCTGAAATTATAGAACAAATCAGCGTTTAACCTGATTTTGAATAGTTTATTTTATAGAATTTTTTAATGATTTTCAT
>DULF01000052.1 GCA_012840535.1 Clostridiaceae bacterium | reverse complement strand
GAAGATATTCCTCGCTTTGAGGATCTGTAACAAATGTAATCAAGTCTTCTTTTATATGTGAAAGGCGCTCCTCAATCGCTGTGTCTTTATAAGGTTTATCTTTCCCTTCCTCTTCCAGGTTCTGAGGTTTCAACTTATCGTCTGACGGTTGGACATAACCAATTTCCCTGAGTAATTCTTCCACTGAAATACCAAGAGCAGGCGCAAGTTTTTTTATGGAGCTCAGGCTGGGTGTTATGTCTTTGCCTGTTCTGGGATCGCCATCTTCTATGTTTTTTATATAAGCGTGGCTCATGCCGCATATTTTTGCAAAATCCCTCAAAGACATACCCATACTTTCCCTTTTTGCTTTAAGCATTTTTCCCAGTCTGCTCACCAGTATCACCTCTGAGATAATTATATCAGTGTTATGATTTTTTTAAAGACTTTTGTCAATAAAAATATTTTTCAGCCATATTTTTTATTTTTCTGTAAATTTTGGTTGACAAACAGTTTTATCAATGGTATTATAATTGTGTAAATCATAATTTACAATGCATTCATAATAAAACTTGCTTTATAACTCATGTCATTCAATTTAGCAAAACCTGTTGTATTAAATATTATAATGGTTTATAAAACAATTGTAAATCATGATTTACATTGTATCTTTAAAATCATTAAATATTTAAATTAAATCTATAACTTAGAAATTTTAAGAAGGGGTGTACATAAGTGCAAGTAAATCGTTATAAAGTTATGGAATTAATGAACAAGTACTGTGATGGAAACTATAACCGTTTTAGCAAAAGATTACAGGTAGATCCGTCCCATTTGCATCGCTATTTAAAAACAGGAATCGGAGGGGGAAAAAAATTAGTCGGTGCAATTATTAAATTTTGTAAAGAGAATGGATTGAATTTTGAAGAGTATATAGAAATATAATATGAAATATAAAAGATATTCTATATACTTTATACTTTATCTCATTCATCATTTTTCCTTAATTAACAAATTATTCAATATTAAATATACTAAAAAATTTAAAAAATAAGAAGGAGTTAATGAAAATACGTCGAATATTACTCTTTATAAATTTGACCTATTGTTAAATACACCAAATAAATTGTTATGTACTGCTATTAATTGTTGTATATATATATTTTGATTACTGCAGCATAATATTTATATTGGGTATTTTGGTCTCAAACTATCAATGTGGGTACTAATGTAACTTACTTTGATTGCACCTAAAGTGCTTTTTGCAAGTCGGATTGCAAGCCAAATATAATAATTATGGAAGGTGAAAATGTGCAGAATAAAAATAGTCCATACCTGAAAATGAGAGGGATAACAAAGGCTTTCCCTGGCGTGCTTGCATTAGACAGGGTAGACTTTGACCTTGAGCTTGGCAAGGTTGTAGCCCTGGTAGGCGAAAACGGCGCAGGAAAATCAACCTTGATGAAAATTCTTTCAGGCGTTTACAAAACGGATGCTGGAGAGATTTTTATTGATAATAAAAAGGTAGAAATTACTGATCCCCTGGCATCCCAGAATTTAGGAATTAGCATTATCTACCAGGAGCTTAATCTCTTACAAAATTTGAACATTGCTGAAAATATATTTATTGGAAAAGAGATAAAAAAACACATATTCGTAGATAAAGAGAAAATGCATGAAGAATCGCAGAAACTTCTGAACGAAGTAGGATTAAATGTATCTACAAAAACATTGGTAAGAGATTTGTCAACAGCTCAAAAACAAATGGTTGAAGTGGCTAAAGCTCTTTCTTTCAATTCGAAAATAATCATTATGGATGAGCCTACGTCCTCTTTAACCGATACCGAGACAGCAATTTTGTTTAACATAATAAGGAAGCTCAAAAGCAAAAACGTTGCAATAGTGTTTATTTCACACCGGATGAATGAAATTTTTGAAATAGCTGATGAAGTAGTTGTTATGAGAGATGGTAAAATAGTTGGAAAACTAGACCGCCACGAAATGTCGGAATCCACTATTATTAATTTAATGGTAGGCCGGGAAATAGAAGATATTTTTTCAAAATTGCCTGCAGATATTGGAGAACCGGTTCTTGAGGTCAAAAACTTAAGCACAAAAGACTTCCTGAAAGATATCAGTTTTACTCTAAGAAAAGGAGAAATATTAGGTTTTGCCGGTTTGGTCGGCGCCGGCCGCTCCGAGGTTATGAGAGCAATTTTTGGAATTGATAAGAAAGAGACCGGTGAAATATTCATACATGGCAAAAAGGTAAATATAGAGTCAACAGAAGATGCCCTCAAACATGGAATTGGTTTTATACCTGAAGACAGAAAAGAACAGGGACTCGTTCTTGGAATGAACGTGAGGGAAAATATTACTCTTGCTGCTCTCAAGGCCTTAAGCAAATTCAACTTTATTGATAATAAAAAAGAAGAAGGGATAGCAAAAGAGTATATTGATAAATTGTCTATCAAAACGCCCAGTGAGGAGCAGATAGTTGAAAACTTGTCAGGCGGCAACCAGCAAAAAGTGGTTATTGGCAAATGGATGGCAACTAACCCTGAAATATTGATCTTGGATGAGCCTACCCGCGGAATAGATGTCGGGGCAAAAAAAGAAATTCATATTTTAATGTCGAAGCTCGCCCAACAAGGAGTAGGAATCATATTAATTTCCTCAGAACTTCCGGAAATATTGGGAATGTCAGACAGAATAATAGTAATGCATGAAGGAAGAATTAAGGGAGAGCTTTCAAGAGAAGAAGCCAGCCAGGAAAAAATCATGAAAATTGCCATATCAAACAATTCTTAGAAAGGTGGAATAATAAATGACTAATAAAATTGGGGTCAATAGCAATTCATTTTCAAAAAATATATTAAGGCAAATAGCAAGATCTGCTTCATTTAATATTTTCATAATTCTATTCGTCATGTGCGCAATAATGTATATAATCAGCCCTCCGTTCAGATCTATAGACAATATACTTTCAGTAACCAGGGCTTTCTCGTATATAGCTATAATGGCTATAGGAGAGTGTATTGTCATTATTACGGCAGGTGTCGATCTTTCAGTTGGCTCCACTTTCGGTTTGGCGGGAGTCATAACAGCACTGTGCATGAGCATTTACAATATTCCCGTGCTGCCTTCCATTTTGGTTGGTTTAGTAGTCGGCGCACTGATTGGCCTGCTCAACGGAATTCTGATCATTAAACCTAAATTGCCTCCGTTTATTGCTACACTTGGCACTCTGAGTATGGCAAGGGGTTTAGCATACATCATAACCCAAGGTTATCCCATAACAAAAGTTCCTATAGAATTCCTTTATTTAGGACAGGGTTATTTGTTAAGCATCCCAGTCCCGGTCTGGTGTATGTTTTTACTCGCAGTCATATTTTCCGTATTTCTGAATAAGACAGTTTTAGGAAGAAGAATTTATGCACTGGGCGGCAATGAAGTAGCTACCAGAATTTCAGGTATAAATACAGATAGAATAAAACTTATTGTTTATACACTTTGCGGTGTATTAGCCGCTTTTTCCGGTATAATTACAGCTTCAAAACTAGGTTTGGGACAGCCAACAGCCGGAAACGGATACGAACTCGACGCTGTTGCAGCTGTTATTATCGGTGGTGCTTCGCTGTCAGGAGGTCAGGGTACCATTTTAGGAACCATACTTGGTGCGGCTATAATGGGCGTGTTAAGGAACGCTCTAGTTTTGCTTAGCGTTAATGCCTACTGGCAGCAGTTCATCATTGGTTTTGTAATATTATTTGCGGTAACGGCAGACCAGCTCAGAAAAAACCGCAAGTAATATTATAAATAAAAAGAATTTTAAGAAGGAGTGAAAAAGATGAAAAAATTATTACTCATTTTAATTGCATTTGCAATTATCTTTACCACTGTCGCATGTGCAGGGACCGGCAAGTCTTCTAAAGACATTGTAATAGCAGTGGTTCCGCAGCAATTAGGAAACCCAGTCTTTTACGATGCCAAGGATGGCGCTGAAGCTGCTGCAGAAGAACTGGGTATCAAACTCGAGTGGGTTGCGCCTGTTAAAGCAGATGCACCCGAGCAGGTTGCGGTTATTGAGGGGCTTATTGAAAAAAAGGTGTCAGGAATAGCAATTAGCTGCAACCATCCTGATGCTCTGGCTGATGTATTAAAGAGAGCTATTGATGCAGGAATAAAGGTATCAACCTTCGACGCTGATTCTCCAGCCAGCGGAAGAGCATTCTATGCAGGTACTGAAAACTATGAAGCAGGAAAACTGTGTGGAGAGTATATGAAGAAACTCTTTGAGCATAAAAAAGAAGGTACAATCAAGGTTGCACAGCTAACCGGTATCCTTGGAGCTTTCGACCTTGAAGCCCGTATGAGAGGGTTTGCAGATGCAATTGCAGGAACTAATATTGAAGTAGTGTATACCGGCGCTTGTGAAGATGACATTGATAAATCTGTAGAAATTGTCGAAACCTACACAAGATCAAATCCTGACATTGACGCATGGTTCTTTGTCGGAGGCTGGCCGTTCTTTGTAAAACCTGAAGCAATGCCTGAACTTGCAAAGTGGAAAAAAGCAAGTCCAGACCACAAAGTTGTAACGATGGATTCCTTCTATCCAATGCTCCAGTTCTTTGATGAAGGGCTCTGCGACGTTGCTATCGGTCAGAACTTTTACCAGATGGGATATCTAAGTGTTATGAATTTATACAAACTGATAAAAGGTGAAAAAATAGAAGCTGATACAAATGAGAACGGTTTATTCATCAATACCGGTATTGAAGAAGTAACACCGGAAAACTATAAAGAGATCAGAGCAGGCAAGAAAGCATGGGATTAATTGTTTAGAATTATTAGTCTTATCTCAGTGGTTTAAAGTAAGATCCCATAACGTAAAACACATTAAATGAAAAGGCGCTCCTGGTATTTGTAACAGGAGCGCCATACATTTTTCGGCGTATTCTACAGCTTATATTCAACTCCATTAGCTTTTCACTTCATACACCGCAAACTGCTGTATTGCCTGTTTAACTCAGATTTCCGAAATACACTGCGCCAACAGCCTGAGCAAACTGCGCCACCGTATATTCAGGATTAGCCTTCAACTGTTTCATAATCGGAGTGTTTGCCATCTCGGAATCTGCAACATCTAGCACGATATTCTCATTTATTTCATTTGCACCTTCTTTTATCAATTCAAAGCATCTCTTGTTCGCCACAAGTCCGCCGAAGAGCACACGTCTTGCTGTTCCTGGATTTAGGATTTCATTGGTTTCCAGCCAGGCTACAGCTAAAAATGCGCCTATGTCTTTCCAGATTCTTTTGTTGACTTCATCATTTTCTCTCTCAACCAAATCCATCATATGTTTAAGAAACGGCTTTCTCATATCCTCAGGTTCTGTAGGTACATAATAACCCTTATGCCCATCCACTTCCTTTTCAATCACGAAACCTTTATTAAACAGCTCCTGGTAAAGATCCGGCCTTTTCTTCGGAAAATACTTCAATGCAAGCCGGAAAACACCACTCTGACTGCAGTATTTTTGCAGTGTTCCAGGAAGTTCGGTATTAAAGTTGTTTATGCTCCTTAAATCATCGGAAGGATATTGCTTTTCAACAAAGCTTCCAAGGTCAATGATGAAATTATATACCTCAAGGGGGATATCTGGAATTATTCCGTCCCCTTTAATCCAGCCGGTTCCCAATTCAGTTCCGAGGGTATGTGCAAATATACCATCAGCAACTAATTCAGAGGAACCTGCCGCCGCATTTTCTACTGCCGCAGTAAAAGCGGCCATTGAACCGTCATTTATAATATTCACAGATCCGTGTTTCTTTACAAACTTGCGAAGTATGTCATTTAAGTGTGTTAGTTTCAAGAAGTCTTTTTCATAATCGATGTTGGGGTTATTTCGTATGCCCCTTGTCTTGTATACTTCGCCTCCAACAATCTTATTCTTGACAACCACGTCGGGAAAAGTCAATCCTATTGCGTCTATTTCCACATATCTGCCATTAAGAAAAGCTTCTGCTTTTTCTACTGCGGCAAGCACATAATCATTGCTTGCGTTCTTATCCAGTGCCTTGTTTATATCTCTTATTAATTCATTTTTAGCATCGGAGGAAATATTTAGACTTTCAAGTGATACCTTGGCTCTCATAAGTCTAACCATAAGACAGATTGGCTCTATTAACTGTCTTGTTTCCCTGAATCCGGCAGGAAACCAGTTATATTCCTTACAGCTGTCTATATTACCGTCTTTTACCAGAACAGTTTTAATAGCTGTTCCTCCCACATCTATTCCGCATATAATCTTTCCGGCAAAGTTTTCCGTGACCTTTTTGAATACGCTTAGATCCCGGTTCTTTTTCCTTCCTTCAGTATCGATTTTATTAATTTCCGGCATTTCAGAAATGTCCAGGATATTGAATCTGAAACCTGGTGCATCAGCACATAGGGCACCCAACATCCGATCTATTACATTTACAGCCCTGCCATATCCCCGCCTGTTGTAACGCTTACTGTCTATATAAAATACCCGGTTTAATTCTGCTGCCAGTTCAGTAAGTGAAGAATTCTTCTTGTCTATATAGATATTCATTTCCTTTCCGCCAAGGCCGGAAAGTATATTATATATTTTAGACCAAACGTAGCTTTTAACAAAGTTGATTTCTTCGTTTTCAAGGCAGCTAAAAACCGGCAGAGATATTTTAAAAAGCCGCTTCTCGTCGTTTTCTAAAAGCGTAAGTACACAATTCATTACCTGCTTTTCAGTTTCTTTCAAGTTTTCGAAGGCTTCGGAAACAGTGCTTATAAACACTGGTTCCCCCGCTTTGGCCGATTATAGAAATTTCTTTATCACTGTTTCACCTTTTTTCTCTTATTATTTTTACACCTTTATCTGCAACTACCTGGTACAACTCGTCCAATTCCGACTCTGGCACCGGCTTTATACCATTTAAAAACTCATTGGATTTTCCCATAAGCCTGTATTTGTTTTCGCCAAGAGGATTATAATTCATGAGTTCTATAGGTATTTTATTATTTACTTCACTGACAAAGGATGCAATTTCGCCAATATTATCCTTTGTCGCAGTAATACCTGGTACCAGGGGAATCCTCACCAGAATGTTTTCTTTTTTTGAAGCCAAAAATTTAAAATTTGACTTAATAAGCCCGTTTTCCACGCCGGTATATTTCTTATGGATAACTGAGTTGAAAATTTTTAAATCAACAATGAACAAGTCCACATAGTCAAAAAACTTTTCAAAGATTTCTTTTTTGGCGTACATGCAGGTTTCAATTGCTGTGTGTATGCCATGCCTCTTACAGTCCTTTAAAATTCCCAATGAAAACTCATACTGGAATAGTGGTTCTCCACCGGAAATGGTTATACCCCCTC
The DNA here is from genome assembly GCA_012840535.1 of Clostridiaceae bacterium. Taxonomy (GTDB): domain Bacteria; phylum Bacillota; class Clostridia; order Acetivibrionales; family DUMB01; genus DULF01. The sequence goes on along the minus strand of DULF01000052.1, from coordinate 7,478 downwards.
CAGACTTATCATAAAATGGCTTATCTTCTAAAAGTATATCTACCACTTCCTTTTGGAAAACTCTTTTCCCATCAAAGCACAAGGCTGCAGTAGGACATGCTTCTACACAGTTGCCCGCATTAATACATTTTTCCCTGTCAATTACAATATGTGGGCTTGCACTGCCTATAGACAATGCATTATTTTTGCAGGCTGCAACGCATCTATGACAACCTATGCATTTTTTTTCGAAATACCACAGGTTGATTTTGCTGTCAATCCCTTCTGGATTATGGCACCAGATACAACTCAAGGGACAGCCCTTCAGGAAAACCGTGCTTCTGATCCCTGGTCCGTCATGAATCGTAAATTTTTTAATATCTATAATATTCCCATACATCAGATGTCTCCATAGCTTGTTCTTTCAATGATTTCATCCTGGAGGTCACTGGCAAGCTCGGTAAAGTATGCTGTATAACCTGCTACTCTGACAGTAAGTCCTCTGTATTCTTCAGGTCTTTGTTTTGCCTTGAGCAGGTCTTCCCTCCTCACTACGTTGAATTGAACGTGATTTATCCCAAGATCCACAAATGTCATAAGCAGGGATGAAAACTTTTTGATCCCTCCTTCAGTCTTGAAAATGTCAGGAAGGAACTTCATGTTGAGTAAAGTGCCGTTACTGCCGTACAATGAATTTATCCTTGAGACTGATTTCAAAAGTGCTGTCGGTCCGTTACGATCCCTTCCATACATTGCCGACATGCCGCCATCCGCAAGAGGATCCCCTGATAGTCTTCCGTCTGGAGAAGCTCCAACATTGTGTCCCATGGGTATGTGCGCAGAAACAGTGTAAAGCCCCGTATGGTACGGACCACCCCTGGCGTTTCTGTAACCTTCCATTTTTTTTGCAAAGTACTCAATCCATTTGGCGCCTATATTATCGACCCACGCAACGTCATTGCCATACTTTGGAACTTTATTAATAAGGTACTGTCTTAATTCTTCACGCCCTTCATAATTTGTCCGAAGCGCCTCTAAAAGTTCTTCAGCTTTAAGGGTACCCTCGTCATAAACCAGCTTTTTGATAACAGCCAAGCTGTCTGCTATATTTGCCACCTGAATGGCCTGTATCCCGGAAAGGTTATAGTGAGCGCCGCCGGCAGTAACGTCAATGCCTTTTTCCAGGCAGTCGTCAATTACACTGGAAAGGAAAGGTGACGGCAGAAATTCAGCATGCATCCTGTCAACAGCGTCACAAACTGCAATCATCCTGTCTATAAAGTGATCAAGCTGCTTTTTAAATGCTTCCTCAAGTTCCTCATAAGTCTTATAGTCAGTCAAATAACCTGTTGGCAGACCCATACGGACACCTGTCTGGAGGCAGATACCATTGTTAAGAGTCAGCTCCAGCACTTTGACAAGATTGAACATGGCAGCGTCGCTCCAGCCAAGGTTGTTTCCATGAGTGGTAAGCTCTACACATCCAACTATGGCATAATTAGTAGCATCCTCTTTGCTTATACCTTTACTTATTAAAGCCGGGATTATGCTTTCATCATTAAAGATCTGAGGCATCCCGCTACCCATTCCTATAACCCTGCTGCACTGGTCTACAAATTCACTGGATGAGCCTTTGAACAATCTGGCAGAAAGATTTGGCTGAGGGAGCAGCAAGTGTTCCTGTGCCTTAAGGAACAGGAAAGACAGCTCATTCGAAGCATCCCTTCCATCTTGAGTTTGGCCGCCGCAGGCAATATTAAATCCTATGGGAAAACCGGCAAAGTATTTTGCACTGTTAGAATTTCTTAAATACACTATCTGGTTAAACTTAAGCCATAAAGCTTCAATTATCTCCAAGGCACCGGAAAGATCCAACTTTCCGCTGTCAATGTCCTTTTTAAAATATGGGTACAGATACTGATCGGCTCTTCCAGGTGAGAAGGAGGAGGCATTTGATTCCATTTGCAAAATGACAAACAAAAACCATAATGACTGAACTGCCTCCCGGAATGTCTCTGGAGGATTATCTGCAAGCTTTGCGCATATTCTTTCAATTTGTATAAGATTCTCCTTAAGACTGCTGTCAGAGACTTCCTCAAGCATTTTTTTTGCGAGCTTGCTGTACCTTCTCATAAAATCCTGAGCAGCAGAAAGCACAATAATTACACTTTCATAGAAAACCTTTTTATCGTCTGAGGCAGTCTTAAGCTTTTCTTCAGCTTCCTTTTTCAATCCTGCCGGACCCATTGCCAGCCATTTTTGCGTATTGGGACAAATATGCCCTTGGGCATGGTCTGTCTGATTGATTTTTACTACTTTTCCAATAGCGGATATTTCCGCCCCCAGCCTTTCTTTTACTGCATCTTCAAGAGACTTTTCTTTCCAATATGGAAGGATAGTTTTCCTGAATTCTTCGATGTCTTCTTTTCTTACATTGAACTTATCCTGTGGCCTTTCATGAAGAATTTCAATCTCACTGTCAATCCATGAAATACCCGCTTCAGGGAAAACCACACCTGCTCTTACGCCAGCTGTGCGGTTTCCCACTATCAGCTCCAATGGATCAATCCTTATCTCTATCTTGTTAAGCGCCAACGAAAGGCTCTTAGCTCTTTGTAGAATACGGGGAAGATTCTCATTTTCCTTATAACATTGAGTTATAAGGAATGCCTGTTCTATGGATAGAAATCTTGGCTCGCTCAGCATTCTTTCCTTTAGCAGGGATATCCTATGGCTTATTTGTAATTTTGAAATTTCTTCGATATAATTTGCCATACTTTTTCACTCTCCAAGCCTCCAATTGAAATTTGGAGTACAATGGCATTATTAATTTCTAAGAATATCATACAGCTTCACGCTTACGTTTTCTGCCATAGCAATCAAGACAGATAATAGTCACAATCACTATACCTTGTATGATTTGCTGAACATAGGCATCAATACCAAGCATGTTCATGGAATTTTGAAGTACGCCGAACACCAGCAGGCCGATAGCTGATTGTGGTGCGCTGCCGATACCACCTGCGAAAGAAGTACCGCCTACCACTACACCACAATTGACTACTAGTGCAGTGGTATCACCGTATGTTGAGGATCCTGAATTCAGCATGGATGAAAGCATTACTCCACCCAGTGCAGCAGTAATACCGCAGATTACAAAAGTCATCGCTTTTGTGGGAAGGACATTGATACCTGAATACTTCGCTACCTCGTAGTCACCACCTATGGCATAGCAATTTCTGCCAAATGATGTATAGCGTAAAATGTAATGGATAATAAAGAACACAATAATCATGACTATAACAAGGTTAGGTATTGTATTAAATAATTTGTCGTTGGCAAGTTTTACAAAATTTGGGTTGTTACAAGGGATAGGGTGTGCATCAGTTAACTGCTGGGCTATACCCGTGAGCAGCATGCCCATTCCCAATGTAATAATGAAGGGCTCTGTATTCTGATATACAACCAAATAACCGTTTATAGCGCCAACAACGGCACCGACAAGCAGTGCAGCCAATATGGAAATCCACATGGGAATATTAGCATTCATCAACTTGATTGCTACGATACCCGCTACAATCATAATGCCTCCAATGGACAGATCGCACCCTCCGGCCACGAGGACCAGCGTAACACCGTAAGCGAGAATCATAAGTATGGACACCGATTTTATCATATCGAACAAATTGTATGCTGTGTAAAAGTTGGTTTTTGGAAAAATCATAATCACCAAAATCACTATAACGGCCAAAACAGCCTTTTGCTTGGTTGCAATATTAAGAAGCTTTTTGCCGATGTTAATATTTTTCATCCCAATTTCCTCCTAAAGTTGCTTGCGGCTATCAAGCCAGATGGCAAGAACCAATATAGCGCCTTTCAGCATGTATTGCATATAAACCGAAACACCCAGCAAATTCAAACAGTTAGACATGAGTATGACCAGCGTGGTACCTAACACGGTACGCAGTACGCTTCCATTCCCTCCTATCAGCGTTGTACCACCGACAACTACCGCAAGAATAGCATTTGTTTCATAACCTTTACCGATAACCGGCGATGCAGCAGTCACACGTGAGAACAGTACAATGGCACCCAAGGCGGTCATCAAACCGGAAATCGTGTAAACTAAAGCTATGCTGCGCTTAATAGGTATTCCAGCAAGTTCTGCTGCAGTTTTATTACCACCGGTCAAATAAATAGTCCGCCCCATATATGTTTTGCTTTGGAATATATACAACAGCAGGAGGCAAACGAGAAACATGATAAAGGACACAGAAAGGATTCCAACGGTTCCTGTGCCTATCGCACTAAAAATGGAAGTATCTGCTTTTACAATGCTCATTTGCTTAGTTCGCCCTCCGCTGTAGATCAGCGCCAAAGCACCGTATATCGTACTCATACCATAGGTAATAAACAAAGCCTCAGCCTGCTTCATAGCTCCGCTAGCCAGTATCAGTACGCTGTTCAAATACCCGCAAAAAGTTCCCAGGAGCATACCTACAATCAGCGCACCTACCTGCCCAAGAGGCTCAATAAGAGAAATGGTCACAACAGCTACAAGGGAAAGTATGCCTGATACTGATAGGTCTATGAAACCACATATAATTACAAAGGTCATGCCAAGAGCAACCATGATCAAAGGGCCAAACTGGCGCATAATATTTGTCAAATTTCCTGTTGTCAGGAATTTTGGTTCAACTATTGAGGTGATTATTACAAGTAAAACGATCGCAGCTAAAACCAGATAATCCCTAAATACAGTCTGAATAACATTTTTGAAATTAATTCGCTCTCTCATGTTCCAGATCCTTTCTGCAAAATTCAAGTGCCTTCTCCATTATCTGATCTGCCGAAGCAGTTCTAGGATCAAATTCGCCGGTTATTCGTCCGTCGCAAATTGTAAGCACACGATTACTCATATTTAGAACTTCGGGCAATTCGGAGGATATCAGTATAATAGATCCGCCACTTTCAGCAATCTTCTTCATTAAAAGGTATATCTCGTATTTAGCTCCTACGTCTATACCTCTTGTAGGTTCATCCAGAATAAGAATACGCGGGTTTGTTTCCATCCAGCGTCCTACTACACACTTCTGCTGATTGCCTCCTGAAAGGTTCCGAACCTTGGTCTTGATAGACGGAGTTTTAATTCCAAGCGCTTTAACATGTTTTTCAGCCATACCCCTTTCTGCTGATCTATTCAAAAATCCAAACCTTGTTATCTTATCCAGGTTTGCCATAGAGATATTGGACTCTACTGTGAATGGAAGCACAAGACCTTGCAACTTTCGATCCTCCGGCACAAAAGCTATACCGGCCTTCTTTGCGTCCCTGGGATTCTTTATTTTTACGGGCTTTCCGTCTATAAGGATCTCATGGCCCTTTACCTTGTCTGCACCAAATATCGCTCTTACAATCTCAGTTCTTCCTGCTCCGACAAGCCCAACAAAACCAAGAATCTCTCCCTTTCTGAGTTTAAAGGATATATTATGCAATTTTTTTGTATTGATTGATCGAACTTCCATTAACGTTTCGCCCACGCAATTAGGCCGTTCCGGATATTCATTTTCAATTGGGCGGCCTACCATCTTCGCAATCATTTCAGCTCGCGTAATTTCAGAAATAGGCTTGGTATCGATGACATGTCCGTCTCGCATGATAGTCACTACACTGCAAAACTCAAATATTTCGTCCAATTTATGGCTTATATATATAATGGAAATGCCCTTATCTTTAAGATGATGAATAATCTTAGCCAATTCCTTCATTTCATCAGCAGTCAGGCTGCTGCTTGGCTCATCCATGATAATGAGCTTGGAATCAAACGATAATGCCTTTGCGATCTCCACCATCTGTTTTTCAGAAACACTAAGCTCGGAAACCAACTTGTAAGTATCGATATTGCTGCCAATACTTTTAAGCAACTCCTTTGCTTTCGCATGGACCCCGCGCATACCACCCATTTCACTGAAGCGTCCGAGAAAAATATTTTCACCAACGCTCATAGTGTTTACAAGGTTTAGTTCCTGGTAGATGATGCTAAGACCTCTTTTCATAGACTGAATGGGTGTTGTGCTCTTAATGTCCTCACCGTCAAAAATAATAGTACCCGAGTCTTTTTGATACACACCGGACAATATTTTCATCAGCGTCGATTTACCAGCGCCGTTTTCTCCTACTATGCCATGCACAGTACCACGCCGGACTTCAAGCGAAACTTGATCTAAAGCCTTGACTCCTGGAAAGGATTTACTCACATTTTTGATACTCAGAATAATTTCCTGTCCGCTATTTCCCATTGGAAATGACCTCTTTCGAATAATTTTAATATTAGAACTCGTTTTGGTTTAGCACCACAACGAGCTCTAATATAATTATTTTTATTATTTTATACAAAACATTTTATATTATCTTTCTTTATATTACCACTCTGGTGGAGTGAAATTGTCTATATTATCTATGGTGACTATATCGAGAGGAATAAAGTTCAAAGGTTCAACTTTTTCGCCATCAATGACTTTTCTAGCCAGCTCAAGTGACTTTATGGCCATGTTTTCAAAGTTCTGCATTATAGTTACACTCTGTTCACCACGTCTTACTTGTTCAAAACCAGCCCTGTTTCCGTCAACTCCTACTATGAACAATCCTTCCATATTTGCAGCCTTTGCAGCCTGGATAACGCCAGTTGCACCATTGTCCCAGTGGACAAACACGCCCTGGTCTTATCTCCATGCTTGGTAATCATATCTTCCATGATGGCCATAGCCTGTTCTGTAGACCACTGCTGGGTTGCTTTATAGTCAATGACCTGAATTTTGGTATCCTTGATAGCATTATTAAAGCCGTCATGACGTTTGATCTGCGCATCGTGCCCTGATTGTCCGCCTATCTCAACAATAGTTGCTCCATCGGGGAATTTGTCTATGAAAGCTTTTGCTGCCGCTTCACCAGCCATATTATCATTTACGCCTACAAAGAAGTCACGTGCACTCTGTTTATCAACTGGAAGATCAGAAGAATACAATCCCACAACTACGCCAGCTTTTTTTGCAGCTTCAAGAGCTGGAACGATAGCATTGATATCATTGGGGTTTACAAAGAGAGCTTTTACTCCCTGTGCAACAGCGTTGTTCACTGCTTGAGTTTCAGCCTGAACGTCACCCTTTGCATCAAGGATTATGACTTCGAAGTTATAATCTTTGCCATACTTTTGAAACATTCTTGAAGAAAAAGCTTGGGACTCGTTTGCCATATCAGCAACAATAAAAGCAATTTTATCCAGTCCTTTTGCAGACTCTTCAGATTTACCGGATTCTTTATCTGAATTGTTTACCACAGGCTTTTCACTATCTTTTTGTTGATTCGATGCGGTGCCGCCACAAGCTGCTAAACTTATAAGCATAAATACTACCAATAATATGGCCAAAATTTTCTTACTAGCTGATTTCATTTATAAACTCCTCCCTTTACTTTCTTAAAATAAAATAAATATAAATATT
>DULF01000051.1 GCA_012840535.1 Clostridiaceae bacterium | reverse complement strand
TATTTTCATGTTTTTCGTCTGGTGGGTTTCATACCCATGTGTGCTGAAAGCGTTGATATATAAGGGTTTTCAGCTCTCTCAATCTTTTACCCTCGACATCAATGTAACGCACTCAACGTGGTGCGTCTGAGGAAACATATCAACAGGCTGCGCCTCATGTGCCTTATATCCCCTTTCGCTTAGGTACCCCAGGTCCCGTGCCAGGGTCGATGGGTTGCAGGATACATATACTATCCGCTCAGGCTGCATTTCAACAAGAGTATCAAGCAAAGTCTGGTCGCATCCTTTTCTTGGCGGGTCAACAGCTACAACATCTGCCCTTACACCTTGGGCGTAAATGACAGGTACCACCTCTTCTGCTTTCCCCGCAAAAAACTCCACATTGTTTATACCGTTTATGCGCGCATTCTCTTTTGCATCACGTACTGCGTCTTCCACAACCTCGACACCGTATACCTTTTTTGCCTTTTGGGATAGGAAAAGCGATATTGTGCCGATGCCGCAATAAAGATCAAACACTGTCTCATTTCCGGTAAGTCCTGCATACTCAAGTGCCTTATTATACAGTACCTCTGTCTGGACTGGGTTCACCTGAAAAAATGACAGCGGCGATATTCTAAACTCCAGATTCCCTATAAAATCACTGATGGCCTCTTTACCGTATATAAGTTTGTTTGTGTCTCCAAGGATTGTATTTGTGATTTTTTTGTTGATGTTCAAATAAATGCTTTTCACTTCCAGCACTTCTTCAGTTAAAATCTCAACAAGCCTCTTCTTCACCTTCATGGGCAAATCATCCGCATTTATAACTAATACAACCATCACTTCCCCGGTTTTGAACCCTATTCTTGTCATTATGTGTCTTATAGTGCCCTCCCCGGTGCTTTCATGGTATGCACTGATACCGTTTTCAACTATAAACTTATGTACAATCTTCTTAATCCTAGTACTTATAACATCCTGGATGTCACAGGAATCATGCTCAATTATGTCATGTGAACGTTTGGCGTAAAATCCGGCGACAGTCTTTCCTTTGACAGCCGCAACCGGATACAGGGCTTTGTTCCTGTAATTCATAAAGTTTTCCATGCCAATGGTATCATGTACAATCACATCATCAAGTTTGCCAATCCTTTTCATGTTTTCCCTTACCAGCTCCGTCTTGAAATTCAGTTGCGCCTTATAGTCCATGTGCTGCAAACTGCAGCCCCCACATCTTTTGAATACCGGGCAGCTTGGATTAACACGGCTTTCAGAAGGTTTTAAAATCCTCATCAGTTTCCCGACAGCATAGTTTTTACTCACTTTAATTATTTTTATTTCTACGAGTTCACCCTTTATAGCGCCATCCACGAAAATTGCAAAGTTATCAATTCTACCTACACCCAATCCCTCATGGGTCATTCCGGTTATTTCTATGATATGGTTGCTGTTTTTCTTTATATCAGGATTAACCAAACTTTAAATCCACCTTTCACTTAAACTGCCATGTTGTGCCTTTCGGAAATGAATCCCGCAAAATCGTAATGCAAGAATCAATGAAAGAAATTCAATGGCAGTTAATTTATTTTATGTGAATCAACTAATATAAACCCACATTAACATATTAACTTTATTAAATATTATAACGCATTGGTAGAAAAATTTGCGATTATATTCAAACAGTGGTAACTAAATTTGTTTTTATTACATATTTTCACCTTCTTTACTTTAAATCGACTTAAGTATATGAGATAATAAACATATACAAATTTTACATATTCCAATTCTGTGGAGGTGTGGTTAATTGAAAAGACTGAAACGTATAGTGTGGTTTTGTTCAGGAATGTTGTTGGTCTTGTCTTTCCTTTTATCACTGGCTTGTCCCGTTTATGCTGCAAGCCCGAAAGACCCTATCAAGATTTTTATTAATGGGACAGCCCTGGAGACGGATGTGCCTCCGGTACTGGTAGAAGGCCGTACCCTTGTGCCTTTTCGCGCTATCGGAGAAGCCATGATGGCCAAAGTAGACTGGGACAATTCTGCCAGAAAGGTTACTTTGACTTTGGGTGACAAAACAATTCATTTGGTCATCGGGGATAAAACAGCTTATGTAAACGGGGAGGCCAAAACTCTAGATGTACCCCCAATGCTGGTGGAGAGCCGGACCATGGTTCCCGTTCGGTTTATAAGCGAAGCTTTTGGGGCATCCGTGGAATGGTCTCAAGAATTATGGCAGGTAGATATCACCACGTCTTCTGTTCCTTCCGCCCAACAGCTTCCCGGCCAGGTAATGGTTTATATAGGCATTAACAGCGTGGATGATGAGGGACAGATGCTCCCTGATTTCCGGCAAACGGCCGGCAGGAATGATGAAACCTTCAACTACTACGTGAATCTAATGGCCCAACCGGATCTCTCCAGTAAGAATGTGGGAATTGTGTATAACTATGTGGGTATGCGCGTAGTAGACGGCCCTGTGGAGAAGGATGGCATTACCTGGTGGAAATTAGAGGGGCATGGAAAAAGCGGCTGGGCGGACAAGAGGTTCCTTACAGAAATTGAAGGAGAGTGGGATCCTAAGGTTGAAAGCGCTATTGCCTGGGCCATTGAAAATGTCGGAAGACCGGACTACAGTTATAGATGCCTGGCTTTTGTCCAGGATGCGTACAGAAAAGGAGGGTTAACCCTTTCCGGGCTGCCTTGGGGAACTGCCAAAAAAGCGGCAACAAATTTCAAGGCCGAGGCCAATAAAGATAAAATTGTTCCTCGTGGTGCCGCCGTATTTTATAACTGGGAAGGAACAGTGGGAGGAACTACACAAAACTGGGGCCATGTAGGAATAGCCCTGCAAACCGGAAAATACGATGAAATAGACGTCGTTAATGCCTTGGACTATGTGTGTATTGACTCCGGAGGATATCTGGCCCACGGCATGGCCATGGACTATATCGGCTGGGCCTGGGTCTTTAATAAAAAATAAAAATGGCAAGGGATACTTAACTCCCCTAGTGAATTTCAGCCTCTTCTTTTGTTTCATGCACCGTACCGCGGGGTGTTTCGTTGGGGCATAAATAGAGTACAGTTTAAGAGGCTGATGGCTAGTGTTGATAAGATTGTGCCCATTTGCCAACGGGGATTAGTATGACATAATCCGCAGAGGCAGGCCCTTGAAAATCCAACCTGTCTCTGCGGTCCCCCATTTTAATAATCCCTTGCCTTTCTTCAATCCTGAAAAACTGGTCCATATCAGAGTACATTTCTAAGCCTATGACTTCTCCAACCTGGACGCTTATTAATGCATTAGAATTAATTAAGAGTATGATAAGCATGACAAGAAGCATATGTCCTGCTTTACGGCTGACTTTGGTTTTACAAACGCCTTTTTTATGATAATGGCTCCTTTCAACAACTATTTTTACTTGTAAATATTCTGTCAAATAATAATAAATCCTATAACAAGTATACCATAATTTTGTAATTTATATAAATATATGTTATTAGCGAGATATATTACTGTAGAATTGAGAAGTTTGTATACTGTTTCGGATGTTCATCCATCCTGTCTTCTCAATCTATGCAAAAATATCATTAGCTAATCTGTCAACTCAATTCCATCTGATTTCACTTTTATTGATGATTATGGTGTATAAGAATTATGTAGGAATTAATACCGTCAAATTGGAAATAATAAAAGGATGATAGATGGAAAAACCTTTCCGTTTCTGTATTTTTTAATGTAATAAGGAGGGTTTTTCATCTTTATGTAGAATAAATATTTACCATTATTAAATTTTTATTAAATACTTGACAGAAAATTTGTCTGTCAGACATGGCAGACCAAGTTAAAGATGGCGGTAAAAATGGAAAAAGCAAAAACAAAAAAAGAAAAGGAATATTTATCAATACTGCTTGTACCTCATTCGACAGGTAATGTAAAAGAATACAGATTAACAGCTTTTTACACCAAGCTCGTAATAACTCTTATTGTTATGCTCGCATCACTTGCGTGCATGGCTTTTTACATTGTATCCACAGTAAAGGAAAATACAAGATTAAAAAACAGTATTTATGAATTATCCGCTATAAACAGCCGGCAGCTGGAATTGCTCAACAACAAAGCTTCCGAGATACAAAACCTCAGAAATAAGGAAGAAACCATAAATGCTATAATCAGGGAATATGCAGAAAAACACAGGGAAATAACCGAAAACTATATTTCAGGGCTTATCAGCGGTAATGCGAGCAGGTCCGGAAACCGCAGTGTAAGTTCTTTTTCGGCTGACATTAAAGAGCTGAATGAAATATTAAAAAGCTTAAATGAAATAAACTCTTCTGAGGACAACCTTGTCGACCTGACTGAAGCCGAGAAAATGCTTCAGGAATATTTGGATTCAATCCCGACTCTCTGGCCTGTCTCCGGAAGGATAAGCGACAAATTCGGATACAGAACCGACCCGTTCACACGCAGAAAAACATTCCATGAAGGATTGGATATAGCAGCATCAACAGGTACCGATATTAAAGCCGCAGCCAGAGGTAAAGTCATATTCGCAGGCAAAAAGAGCGGTTACGGCAATGTTGTTATATTGGAGCATGAAAATCAAATAAAAACCGTATATGCTCATGCTTCCAAACTACTCGTAAAAGAAGGCCAGGAAGTAAAGAAAGGTGAAATCATCGCAAAGGTAGGCAGCACCGGACGAAGCACAGGACCACACCTGCACTTTGAGGTCCTGGTCAGCGGCACTCCTGTTGATCCGTTGAATTTTCTCGAATAATGGATTGTTCGCTGTAAGATCTGCCTTTCTGTCAGAACTATCCTGAATGCCTTGGAATTAATGTTACATATAAAATAAAGGGGGACAGCTTATGTCATTAAGAAAGAAAGACGGAAACTTAAAAAATATCGATACTCTGATAGGTGCAAGCACAACCTTCAATGGAAATATAGAATCTGAAGGAATTATAAGGATTGACGGCAAGATAAACGGAGAAGTAAAAACAAGCGGTGGTGTCTATATAGGCAAGAATGCAAAAATTACAGGCAACATATATTCAAGTAATGTATATATATCGGGGACCGTTATCGGAAATGTTTTCTCATCAGGTATTGTAAGAATCTTTTCCACTGCAAAATTAATCGGAGACATCGAAGTGAAAAGCTTCATATCAGATGAGGGCGCAATTTTCCAGGGCAAATGCAAAATGCTTGATGATGAATCTCCTGATAATGGAAATAAGCCTGAAGAAATGAAATAATGAGGCAATCCTTATTTAATATGATGTTATAAAAACCTAGAGGGATGGTGATTCATCAGTCTTATTATCATCTGAAGAAATGATTTCATGTACATTTTCGACTATTACTGTTTCAATAATAGGGATGGTAGTTGTAACTTCTACCGTTCTTCTGAATAAAGGAGCAACAACTCCTGCTTCAGCTTTGACATTTAAATATATTCTGTGGATGGTCTTATTAACCTTGCTGTCATCTATATCAGAGAAAAACTCTGTTTTTACGTTGCCGCAGGGAACTATGCTAATACTGAGATCAGGTCCTATACCTGAAAGTATCCCTGTCCCGAATAATGCTCCCAAAGGTACAGATATCTTTTGTTTTCCTGCTGAATCAAGTTCCCGCTGTATTGTGCCTGCAATTTCTGCCGAAATAAGATTAAGTTTCACGGTATTTACTTCAACAGACGAAACTTTTCCTTTATTGTCTTTATGTACAGATACCAGCTCGCCATGCTTGATATCTTCTAAAAATGTATTGTTAACAGCGTTACTGATAATTAAGGAAAGCGTGGACTTAAGCCTTGATTCTGAAGCGCTGACAAGGCTTGGAATCAGCTTCCTGTTGGCATAAGACACGCAAAGAGCCAATATAATAATAATAAGTACAAAACGAATAAAAATATGTATCCGCCTATGGTATCTCCTCTTAAAATACCAATAGCGGTGATACATAATGCTCTTTTTGAACATTATAGACCCTCCGGAATCAGTATATGATTTACTGCTGTTTTGTGTGAATAATTATCAATGGAAAGTTCTATTTTTTCCATAATTGGTAAATATATATATAAACAATATTTTTAATAATGGGGCTCAAGCTATGTTGTCCATTAAATTTAATAAACTTTTGGAGTATTTTATGTTATAATGTAAAAAGCATAAAAATCATATGTTCTATAAGCTTCAAAAGCTGTGGCGCTAATACGCCGGGAACTATTTACCCGGCAATGCGGTCAAAAAATGTTAGACTTGAGTTTAAGGAGGATGCTATGAATCCTAAGGCTAATACTGCCTCTAGCGGGGCAGCTAAGAAAAATATAAAGAAAACTTTGAGGCTTGTAAAAAAGTTTATTTTTACTGTGGTAAAAATAGTATTATTATTTTTTGTTGCGCTTTGCTGTGCCGCAGCAGGTATTTTGGGCGGAGCAATGTACGCATATATAAAAACTGCATCCCCTATAAGGGATGAAGACTTGCTTGTCACAAACTTAACCACATTCATATATGATTCAAAAAATAATGAAATAATGCAGCTAACCGGAAAAGACAATGTGGACAGAGAATGGGTAAGTTATGATGAAATACCTAAATACCTTGAACAGGCTTTTATCGCTGTAGAAGACGAACGGTTTTTAAGTCATAATGGAGTGGATATACAGGGAATACTGCGTGCCGTGCATAGAAAAATTCTCAATCCGTCAAGCAAGATGGAGGGCGGCAGTACAATTACCCAGCAGGTTGTAAGAAACATTACCGGCCAAACGAGAATATCGCTGCAGCGTAAAGTGCAGGAATGGTATCAGGCTTGGGATTTCGAAAAACGTTATAACAAGTGGCAGATAATGGAGTTTTATGTTAATCTTATATACTTCGGGAACAGTTACTATGGAGTCCGCTCCGCGTCAAAAGCTTATTTCGGTAAAGACGTCACCGAACTGTCGCTTGCTGAATGTGCTCTCCTGGCCGGAGTAACGAACTCTCCAAGCAAATATAATCTTTTT
>DULF01000050.1 GCA_012840535.1 Clostridiaceae bacterium | reverse complement strand
TGTCGAAAGCTTCGCCTGCGGCATCATCCCTTGTTTGCCCCATTATTTCAAATGTGCTGTAATCTTTGACATAAACTATATGGCTATGCCCGCCTGAAGCGACAAGACATACGAAAGGCGGTTCAAGTTCATGGTTCTCAAGATAATTTGCGGCTATATGCCCTTCGATATGATGAACGCCGATGAGTGGCTTGTTAAGGGCAAATGCCAGCGCCTTTGCAGCAGAAAGGCCTACAAGCAGAGCTCCGACCAATCCCGGCCCGTATGTAACACCAACCAAATCAATATCATTAATATCTATGCCTGCCTCTTCTATTGCCTGGTTTATCACTGGCATTATCAGTTCCACATGCTTCCTTGAAGCAATTTCAGGCACTACTCCTCCATATTTTTTATGGAGGTCAACCTGCGATGAAATAACGTTCGAAAGAATGAACCTTCCGTTTTTAACTACGGCTGCTGAAGTTTCGTCACAGCTTGTTTCAATTCCAAGCACGATAGTATCGCTCAACTTGTAAACACCTGCACTTTCTCCATTTACATTTATATATGATACCCCAATTAATGTACCTTTACAATAAAAAAAAACATGGAGATGAAACTCCATGCCCCCAATAGGAGAAATGCTAATGTTCAACATTATATTACCAAAAACGACATTGGAATTATATAGATTTTTATCACTATTTTAACAGGGACTAAGGTCCTATTAACTTGAAGCCGGATTTTTTCACGTGTTTAGAAAAGCCTTCCGAAAAGCTTTCCTGAAAAAATCTGTTCTATCAATATAAAGGCGCCCAGAATAAAAACATAAAACGAGAAGTATTTGAGGCTCACCTTGGAAAAAATTTTAAGCATGAACTTTATTGCAAAATACCCGGAAAGGCCTGCTGCAACAGCTCCTGCAATAAGGGGGCCGGCTCCGACTCCCATCTGAAGGCTGCTTCCGGAACTTATAATGTCATACACGTCCTTGGCAGCTGCAGCAAGTATGGCCGGTATGGACATCAGGAATGAGAATTTCAGGGCAAATTCACGGTTTAACCCCCTTGCCAGCGCACCTGCCAAGGTCAGGCCTGAACGTGAAACTGCCGGAAGAATTGCTATACCCTGGGCGGTTCCCACTACGGCAGCATCTAAATATGTCATTTTGTCAAGTCCTTTGTTTTTGGTCCTGACACTGTCTGCATACCATAGCGCCAGTCCGGTAAACAGGAATTCAAGTCCCAGCGTCCTGGCTGATTCAAACACGCTAGTAAAGAAATCATGGAATACCGCTCCTATAACCAGCGTGGGTATTGTACCGGCAACCAGAAGCAGCGGCAGTTTCCCGAAAGGTTTTTTAAGAATATTTGCAATGTCTTTCCAAAATATAAAAAGAATCGGTATAAGGGTTGCGATATGTACCACGATATCAAAGGTGAGAACACCTTCTTTAAGCCCAAAAAGCCTCTGAAACAGGACAAGGTGCCCAGAGCTGCTGATGGGCCAAAACTCAGTAAGTCCCTGTATTATACCTAAAATAAAACCCTGTAAAACTGTCAATGCAAGTCTCCCCTTTCACTCTGAGATTGAATGTGCAAAAATATGTTGCTGCCGGGAAATACACGTTCAATCTTCGGTTTTGTTATCTTTAATATAATATCTGACAATAAATTGTATGTAAATATCATTTGTTGAATAATCAAAATCTGTATTGTATAATTGGGTGGAAAGGAGCCTGGCATTATGACAAAATTTAAAGCAGATGTTTCACTACTTTTAATTACAATTGTTTGGGGATCTTCATTCGTCCTGGTGAAAAATGTACTTG
This sequence comes from Clostridiaceae bacterium, assembly GCA_012840535.1. Taxonomy (GTDB): domain Bacteria; phylum Bacillota; class Clostridia; order Acetivibrionales; family DUMB01; genus DULF01. The sequence goes on along the minus strand of DULF01000050.1, from coordinate 29,825 downwards.
AGTTTATACCGTCTTTTGCGTACATATCCGTGAGATTTATTCTTGCCGGAGCCGTGCTCGTTATATTATTCCATAAAAGGCTTGGTTCAATGAGCCGTAAGACAGTCCTATATGGATTCATTTTAAGTTTGATGCTTTTTGGAGGAGTGGCGCTTCAAATAGTCGGACTTTACTACACCACTGCTTCAAATTCTGCGTTTATAACAGGTCTTAGTGTTGTAATGGTGCCGGTAATTTCTGTACTTGCTTTAAGAAAGAAACCCGGTATAAATTCTGTAATTGGTGTTATTCTGGCATTTACAGGACTTTTTTTTCTGTCGGGAGGTCTGAATTTTAAATTTAATATTGGTGATTTTCTGACCTTGCTCTGCGCTATTTGTTTTGCACTGCAGATTATCCTCCTTGATAAGTTTACAGGCGATCAGGATCCGATGCTTTTGTCAATACTTCAGATATCATTTACGGGCGTGTATAGTACTGTTATCTGGATTGCGACTGGTTTTAAGCCATTTACAATAAACACGGACGTAATATTAACACTTTTCATCACCGGGGTTTTAGGATCGGCAGTTGCTTACTCGGTTCAGGCAGTTGTACAAAAACATACGACACCTACCCATGCAGCTTTAATTATGACTGCAGAGCCGGTGTTTGGCGCCATTTTTGCACTGATCATACCTGATGCGCAAGGCAATGTTGAGGCCCTCAACATGAATGAAATTGCCGGATGTGTTCTGATACTGCTTGGCATGTTAATAAGTGAAGCTAAGATAAGTAATGTCATGTTAAAAAGGGAAGCCAATGTAAGGGAAATTATACCGGCAAGCAATGTTAAGGTGAGGGAATAAACAAGATGCAGAACAGGAAAACTGTTCTGTGTTCTCTGTTTTCTGGAAAGGAGTTATTAGCCAATGAGCCTTAGGCTGATATATGGAAGGGCCGGCAGCGGCAAGAGCCGGTTCTGCCTCGATGAGATTAAAAGCAGGTTAAATAGCGGACAGGACAGGCCTCTTGTACTCCTGGTCCCTGAGCAGTTTTCGCTTCAGGCGGAAAGAAACCTCATAAAAACCTTAGGAGCTGAAGGCATTTTGAAGGCGGAGGTTCTCAGTTTCAGACGGATGGCATTCCGGGTTTTCAGTGAGGTAGGTGGATTTGCGCGACCCCATATTAATGCCTCAGGCAAATGTATGCTGATTTTCCGAATCATTGATGAGCTTAAGGACAACCTCAGGGTTTTCTCGCGCTCAGCAAGCCAGAGAGGATTTGTAAATACGCTCCTTGAGACAATTTCAGAAATGAAAAGATACAATGTAAGTCCCGAAATACTGGAGGAAGTATGCAACAGTGCCGGTGAAAATGAACTGTTACGTTATAAATTGCAGGAAATAAATCTTGTATACAGCGAATTTGAGAGAAGACTCCACCAGAATTATATAGATTCGGATGACGATTTAACGCAGCTTGCGGTGAAGCTGAACTCATCCAGGCAATTTGAAGGTGCTGAAATCTGGATAGACGAATTTTCAGGATTTACGCCCCAGGAATACAGTGTTATTGAGAAGCTTCTTAAAACAGCTTTCCGGGTTAGCGTTTGCCTTTGCGCTGACTGTATTCCTGAAAACCCGGATATTGACAGGACGGACCTGTTTTTACCAACAAAGACCACGGCGCTAAAACTTTTGAAAATTGCAAGAAAGAATAATGTAAAAGTTGAGGACTCTGTGAAGCTTTGCAGGCCGGATAATGCTGCATCCTGCCCTACAAGATTCAAAAACAGCAGGGAATTATGCCACCTTGAGGAACAGCTTTTTTCCATCCCTTATAAAATATATCCCGAAGAAACTTCTGATATAAGTATTTTTGCAGCGGCAAACATGCGAAGCGAAGTTGAGGATACTGCAAGGGATATTATAAGGCTTTGCAGGGAAAAGGGAATGAGATTCAGGGATATTGCGGTTGTTTGCCGGAATCTCGACGCATACGAGAAGCAAATCAGCACGGTCTTTGCACAATACGGAATTTCATGCTTTATTGACGCAAAGAGGGATATCAGCAAGCATCCGCTGGTATTGCTCATAACTTCCGCTTTTGAGATATTTATCAATAACTGGTCGTACGAATCAGTATTCAGGTATCTCAAAACCGGACTTACAAATATAGACAGAGAAAGCGTGGACATAATAGAAAATTATGTGCTTGCCTGCGGAATAAAGGGGGGCAAATGGACACAGGAAGAACCATGGACATACAGAATGAGCGGGGATTTTACCGGACGGGATCTGACCGAATATGAGCAAAAAAACTTAAGCAGGGTAAATGAAATAAGGGAAATGATAGTCAAGCCCCTGGCTGGTTTCCGGTCAAAAATCAAGGGAAGGAAAAAGTGTATAGAAATATGCGAAGCGCTGTTTGACTTTTTATGCAGTATTGACGTTCCGGCAAAAATTGAAGGCAGAATAGAGATGTTAAAGCAGAACGGACGTCTGGATTTAGCCAATGAGTACAGCCAGGTATGGAACATAATAGTTGAAGTGCTTGATCAGATAGTAGAGGTTGCAGGCAAGGAGCAGATGAACCTGGAGCAATTCAAGAAAATGCTTGAAATCGGATTGTCAGAATACAGGATTGGATTAATACCACCGGCTCTTGACCAGGTTCTTGTGGGAAGCGTTGAACGTTCAAAAAGCCATGAAATAAAAGCACTCTATATATTGGGTGTTAATGACGGCGTATTTCCGTCAGCCCAGTCCGGGGAAGGCATACTGTCCGACAGGGAACGGGAAGCGTTGCGCTCATATGGAGTGGAACTCGCGCAGGATTCAAGGACAAGGGCTTTTGAGGAACTGTATCTGGTATATACTACCCTTACCAATGCAGGAAGCTATCTAAGGCTGAGCTATCCGGCGGCTGACAATGAAGGAAAAGCTTTAAGGCCGTCGATTATAATATCAAGGCTAAGGAAAATATTCCCCAAGATAAGAGAGAGCAGCGATATTTTGTCAGATGATACTGGTCAGGACAGTCTCAGGTTGGTTTCAGTTCCTGCGCCCACCTTTAATGAGTTGATAGGAGCCCTGAGAAAGCAGGCTGAAGGTTTTAATGTGAATCCGTTATGGTGGGATGTATACAGATGGTTTGTGCAGGATGAAGAATGGAAATCAAGATGCAGCAAGGCAATATCGGGAATGTTTTACTCTAACAGGGCAGACGCTTTAAGCCCTGAAAGAGCCAAAAAGCTTTATGGAAATATTATAAATACAAGCGTGTCAAGGCTGGAACAATTTGCTTCATGCCCGTTTTCGTATTATATCCGGTATGGACTTAAGGCAAAGGAAAGGAAAATATACAAGCTTGATACACCCGATATAGGAACGTTTATGCATACTGTTATTGATAGGTTTTCACAGGGTTTGAAAGCTAAAAAGATGAGCTTCAGGACCCTTGAAAAAAATTGGTGCGTCAAAGAGGTTTCAGATATTGTTGATGACATGTTAGCCAAAGCGCCAGGTTGGATATTGAGCAGTTCAGGAAGATATAAATTCTTTGCGGCAAGAATGAAAAGGATAATAACAAGGTCCATCTGGCTGATATCAGAACATATAAAGAGAGGCAATTTTGAGCCTGCGGGCTATGAAATTGTCTTTGGAGACGGCGGGGACTTCCCTCCTATAGTAGTAGAGCTTCCTTCAGGTGAAAAAGTGTATCTTACCGGCAGGATTGACAGGGTAGATGTATTGTCAGCGGAAGAGGGCCTGTATTTAAGGATAGTGGACTACAAATCCGGGGGTAAATCTTTCAAGCTTTCAGATGTATACAATGGATTACAGATACAGCTCATTACATATCTGGATGCTATGCTGTCGGTGGAAAGCCGTTCAGGTAAACCTCTGCTTCCGGGGGGCATATTCTATGTTAAACTGGATGACCCGATAATTAAAGGGGATAGGGAATCGGATGATGAAGCGATTGAGGAAGCAATAATAAAACAGTTGAAAATGAAAGGCCTGTTGCTTGCAGATGTGAAACTGGTAAAGGAAATGGACAGGCAGATTGAAGGCGATTCAAGCATAATTCCCGCGAGAATAAACAAGGGAGACGTGCTGGGAAGGGCTTCGGCTGCAACTCTCGAGCAATTTGGGCTTCTTCGGAAATATGTCAGGAGGCTTCTTGCAAAAATGGGCGAAGAGATACTAAACGGAGAAATTTCAATAAAGCCTTATAAGAAAAAGAATACCACTGCGTGCGATTACTGCAGGTATTTGTCCATATGCCAGTTTGATACCAGAATAAGCGGAAACCGTTACAGGCTTTTAAGGGACTTGAAGGACGACGAGGTTTGGGAGATGATAAGAGATGAGGGAAGCGAAGTGGACCAGTGAACAGCTGGCAGCTATAACTGAAAAAGGGTGTAATATTCTTGTGGCTGCTGCTGCAGGGGCAGGTAAAACTGCCGTACTGGTAGAGAGGATAATCAGAAAAATAACTGATGCAAATAATCCGGTAGATATAGACAGGCTCCTTGTTGTCACCTTTACCAATGCGGCAGCCGCTGAGATGAGGGAGAGAATCGGCGACGCAATTGCAAAGGAAATAGAACGGAATCCTGCCTCAAACAGACTCCATAAACAGCTTACTTTGCTGAACAGAGCAAGCATTACAACAATCCATTCCTTTTGCCTTGAAGTCATAAGGAACAATTTTTATTTGCTTGACATTGACCCTAATTTCAGAATCGCGGACGAAACCGAGTCAATGCTTTTAAAAATGGAAGCCCTGGAAGAACTGTTTGAGCAGAAATATGAAAAAGAAATCCTGGAGCAGGAGTTCCTGGAACTGGTTGAGTGCTACGGAGGAAGCAGGGATGACAGGGCGCTCCAGGACATGGTTATAAGGCTTTATGATTTTGTGCAAAGCCATCCGTGGCCTGAAAAATGGCTGGATGACAGCACTGAAGCGTTTAATCTTGCGGAAGGCGCTGATTTTTCCACTACAAGATGGGCGGAGATACTTGTAAGAAGCATTAATATTGAATTGAGGGGACTTATTGACGAGCTGGACAAAGCAGTGAAAGCGATGGAGGGTTCCAAGGGTTTTGAGCCTTATATACAAACATTTAAAGATGACATTTCAATTCTTGACATGCTTGCAAGGCAATCAGAATCCTGCTCTTCGTGGGATGCTCTTTATAACGCTTTCAACGGAATCAAGTTTAAAAGGCTTGCCGCCTGCGGCAAAGACATAGACAGGAATGTACAGGAATATGCAAAAGCGGTAAGGGAAGAAGTTAAACAAAAAATAAAAAAATTCAGGGAGGAAATATTTATTTTTGACTCCCGTTCCATAGCAGAAGATTTAAGAAAACTTTACCCGTTAATGAAATGTCTTTCAGGGCTTGTTAAAGAGTTTGGCGAGATATACGCAGCAAAGAAAAGGAATAAATCTCTGCTTGATTTTAATGATCTTGAGCATTTATGCCTGGACATTTTAGTGGAACATGACGGCAATGGTATAAAGCCTTCAAATGCTGCACTTGTGCTTAAGGAACGCTTTGAAGAGATTCTCATAGATGAGTATCAGGACAGCAATCTTGTGCAGGAAATTATCTTAAACTCAATTGCAAGGAAAGGTCCAAACGAACGAAACATTTTCATGGTAGGCGACGTGAAACAAAGTATTTACAGGTTCAGGCAGGCAAGACCCGAGCTTTTTTTGGAGAAATACAACTCATATCCGTCAGAAAGCGGACACGAAAACAGGAAGATACTGCTTTACAAAAATTTCAGAAGCAGAAAGGAAATATTGGATGGCGTCAATTTCGTGTTCAGCCAGATAATGTCTCAAAACATAGGAGAGCTGGATTACGATGAAAACGAAGCCTTGAAGCCGGGGCTGGAATATGTGCAGCCGGATGAAGGAAAAGTGTGTACCGGTGAAATAGAAGTAAATATAATTGATGAAGAATGCAGCGAAGAGGCTGACAGAGACTTTGGAACAGATAATGCTGAACTGTCCGATTACAGTGATATCAGTAATGAAGACGGCAGAACTAAAGAGTACGGTGATGATGAAGAAGAGCCGGATGTTATACAGGCTGAAGCCAGGATAGTTGCAAGAAGGATAAAAGAGCTCATTGGAAGTAAAGACAGTGACAATCACTTTATGGTTTACGATAAGGGAAAAAAGGAATTCAGGCCTATAAAATTCAGGGATATTGTCATACTTATGCGCGCTACTCAAAACTGGGCGGATGTTTTTGTTGAGGAACTGAACAACAGCGGCATACCCTGCTATGCTGACACTGGCACAGGTTTTTTCAAAACCATTGAAGTGCAAACTATATTGTCCCTGCTTCAGGTTATTGATAATCCCATGCAGGATATTCCTTTGCTTTCGGTTCTCCGTTCCCCCATAGCTTCTTTTGATACCCAGGAACTGATTGATATAAGGGCGGCTGACGATGAAGCAACGTTCTATGAGGCTATGAAGAAATTTGCTGAAGAAAACATTTGCGCTACTGCCCAAAAGGCTGAAAACTTCCTTAAAAATCTAGCAAGATGGCGTGACAGCGCTCTTTACATGCCTACTGATGAACTTATCTGGTATCTGTATACCGACACCGGCTACTACAGCTACGCAGGCGCAATGCCGGGGGGAGCCCAGAGGCAGGCAAACCTCAGAATGCTTTTTGAATGGGCGAGACAGTATGAAGGGACAAGCTACAGAGGGCTTTTCAACTTTATTAATTTTATTAACAAATTGAAAAGCAGCCAGAGCGATATGGGAAGCGCAAAGATAATAGGAGAAAATGAAGATGTTGTAAGAATTATGAGCATACATAAAAGTAAAGGATTGGAATTCCCCGTTGTAATTGTTGCAGGCTGTGGCAAAAGGTTTAATATGGCGGATTTGAACAGCAGTATTTTGCTTCATCAGGATTTGGGCTTTGGACCGGATTTTGTTGACTATAAACGCAGAATTTCATATACAACTCCCCCCAAGTATGCGCTGAGACATAAAATGAGGCTGGAAGCCCTGTCGGAAGAAATGAGGATACTGTATGTGGCTTTTACAAGGGCACGCGAAAAACTCATCATTACAGGGACGGTAAAAGATATTGGAAAAACTGTGACATCATGGCTGAGGTGTGCTTCTGTGGATAGCCTGAAACTTCAGGAATATGATATACTACGCGCAAAACGTTATCTTGACTGGATAGGACCGTGCATTATAAGGCATAAGGATTGCCAGGTGCTAAGAGAAAAAGCAGGCATTGGCGCCAACGGTTTTAGCTGCCTGGATGACAGCTCAAGCTGGCATGTCAGGTTATGGAACAAGAAGGATCTGTTGGCTGAAAAGGAAAAAGCCAAAAAGGAAGAACAGGAATTCATGCAATGGATCAGGGAAATTGAGGCGAGCGGCGAACAGAGCCCGTACAGTGAAGAAATTAAAAGAAGGCTTGACTGGAGATACGGATATGAATACCTGCACAGCCTTCCGACGAAAATATCTGTTACAGAACTTAAAAAATATTATAACGCCGAGTTTTCCGAAGAGTACATGCCGCAAGAGGTTTTCACGCCACACCTTGTGGAGAAGCCTCTTTTCCTTGAGGAGGACAGGGGACTCAATCCAGCGGAAAAGGGCATAGCGCTTCATTTCGTGATGCAGAGGCTTGATCTTGATAAAATATCTGCCATTGTACATGGGTCTTCAGATTTTGATAATGGTTTCAATAACAAGCTCTATGAGGAAATTGGCAGACAGCTTGGGAATATGGTTGAGAAAGAACTTCTTACTGCACAGCAGTCTGCAAGCGTGGACATAAAAAAGGTTGCAGGTTTTTTCAGCTCCGACCTGGGAAGGAGAATGCTGAAATCAGAAAAAATATACAGGGAAGCGCCCTTTAACCTGGAATTCTGCCTTGAAGATTTATATTTCGGTATACCTCAGAATATGTGTAAATTTGACGAAAGCGATGGCAAGACCGGGGACTTTTCGCAACCCCATACGGACAATGACACAGGTACGGAAACCATTTTGCTGCAGGGTGTGATTGACTGCTTTTTTGAAGAGGACGACGGTATTGTGCTTATAGACTACAAAACAGACTATGTGCCAAATGGCGGCACGGATATCATTAAAAAAAGGTACGAACCGCAGATTGAGTACTACTCAAAGGCTCTTGCCAGGATGACCGGCAAAAAGGTGAAAGAAAGATATATTTATCTCTTCTGGAACGGAGAGGTAATAAAATACTAATATAAAATGTATATGGGTCAATGTATTGCTTTTATTGAAAAAAGTTGGCAAAATACGGTAGAATAGTATATGAAATGCAATAAGGAGGCGATCAGGATGCGTATACTTCATACATCCGACTGGCATCTTGGAAGAATGCTTGAGAATATAAACAGGATTGACGAACAGAAGCAGTTTATTGATGAGCTGTGCTATATAGCTGACCATGGGGTTGTTGATCTTGTCCTGGTTGCCGGGGATATTTTTGATACATACAATCCTTCATCTGCGGCAGAAGAACTTTTTTACAATGCTGTTGAGAGATTAAACGACGGCGGAAAAAGGGCAGTAATTGTAATTGCCGGAAACCACGATAGTCCTGAGCGTTTATGTGCGGCAAGCGCATTGGCGTATAAAAACGGCATCATACTTCTGGGATACCCGGCAAGCGATCCAGGTGCATACAAAGTCGATTGTGAAAACATTAATTTAGTCGAATCCGGTCCCGGTTGGATGGAAATCAACATAAAAAGGTGTGAACACAACGCTGTTCTATTGACACTTCCATATCCCTCAGAGTCGAGGCTTGAACAAATACTTTCCATTGATTGCACGGAAGAAGGATTACAGCAGGCATATGCTGACAAGATTGGGAGCATTTTTGCCAGGCTGGGGTGCAAATTCAGGGACGATACGGTAAATCTGGTTACAGCCCATATTTTCTTAAGAGGCGGAAAAGAGTCCGAATCGGAAAGGACCCTTCAGGTGGGCGGCGCAATGACCGTTGATCCGTGCAGCCTGCCTTCAAATGCTCATTATGCTGCTCTCGGCCATTTACACAGGCCGCAGGAAGTAAAAAACGCGTCATGCCCCGCATATTATTCAGGCTCGCCTCTTGCATACAGTTTTTCCGAAGCAGACTACTGCAAGGCTGTTTATATTGTGGAAGCCTTTCCAGGGAAAGAAGCAAAAATCGAGGAAGTGTTTTTAAACTGCGGGAGGCCTTTGCGCAAGTGGTCGGCGAAGAATGGCATAGAAGAAGCGCTAAGGTGGTGCGAAGAGGGAAGGGACTGCAACGCATGGATTGACCTTGAAATATACACGGACAGGGTACTTACCATGGAAGAGCAAAAACTTTTAAGAGAGCTGAATCAAGGCATTATAAATATCAGGCCGGTAATAAAGTGTGAAATTGAAGAAGTTATTGAATATGAAAACAGAGAAGGCAAGAAAATTGACGAGCTCTTCAGGGAATATTACAAATTCAAAACAGGTACTGAAATTTCCGAAGAGCTGATGGAAGCATTTCTTGAGATTATAAACACTGATGAAGAAGAGAACGGCGGTGAGGACATTGCGTCCGAGGTATCTTGAGATAGAAGGGCTGCAAAGCTTTAAGGAGCTTCAGGTGGTTGATTTTGACAAACTTGGCGAGACAGGGCTGTTTGGCATTTTTGGACCGACAGGCAGCGGAAAGTCCACTATTCTGGACGCTATAACCCTTGCGTTATACGGAAATGTGCAAAGAGCCCTGAGGGGTACCCAGGGCATAATAAACACCAATTCCAACAGCTTGAAGGTAGTTTTTGCATTTGACCTTGTAAAGAATGGTACTAGAAAAACTTATAGGGTTGAGCGCACATACAGGAGGAAAAAAGATTCGGAAAATTCAGCCGAAGCCAGAACAGCCAGGCTTTTCACCGTAGTTGACGGCATGGAGATACCGCTTGCAGATAAAACAAGCGAGGTTACGGAAAAAGTGGAAGAGCTTCTTGGACTTACGTTAGATGATTTTACCCGGTCGGTTGTATTGCCGCAGAACAAGTTCCAGGAATTCTTATTCCTTGAAAAAGTCAAAAAAAGGGAGATGCTGGAGAGGATTTTTTACCTTGAGGAGTACGGAAAACGCCTGTCTGAAAAGGTGTCAAGGAGAATTTCCATAATAAAAAATGAACTTTCAAGAGTCCAGGGCGGAATGTCAGCACTTGGGGATATTTCTGAGAAGACCCTTGTGGAGGCGGAATCCATGCTCAAAGCGGCACATGAAATGAAGGAGGAAATAGATAAGGAACTAAAGCTTCTGGAAGTACAATACAATGAAAGCAAAGAAATCTGGGAGCTTGTATCAGAGCTTGCTCTTGTGAATGATAAAGAGGAAAAGCATAAAGCGGTACAGGATGAAATTGATGCCAAGAAAAAGCTCCTTGAAAGCTCAATAAGGGCGGAAGGGCTTGTAGATGTCATCAAAAAGTACAGGGAGTTTGACAAAGAACTTGAAAATACGAGAAAAGAGCTTGATTTAACATGTACACAGTTTGAAACAGCTTGCAAAAAACTAGAGGAAGCAAAAAAACAGCACCAGGAGATCCTTAGGGAAGTTGAAACTGAAAGGCCGAAGTTAATTGAAGAAAGGACAAAGCTGTTAAACGCCCTTGAAATGAAAAAAGAGCTGGACATTATTGACCAGAAGCTTAAAGACTTGAGAAGGGAGTATTTAGACCTTAGAGAAAAGCTTTTGGAAAAAGAAAAGGTAATCAATGACAGGAAGCTGTCAATTGAAGCGGCAGATAAAAAAGAGCAGGAGTACAGACAGGAAATTGAGAAATACAAGGTAGACATAGATTACAGAAATGACGTTTTGTTTGCAGTACGTTTGATGGACGAGTTGGATGACATAAGGAATGAAAAGGAAAAAATCCAATCAAGGTATAATGAGCTGGCTTTAAGGACAGATGAACTTGAAAAAGGACTTAAGGAGATTGAGAAGCAGAGACTGGCCACCCAGGAGGAATTGAATAAGCTTAAGGTTTTGCAGGAAGCTCATGAAAAAGCTAAACCGTGTGAGAGGAATGAGATTATAAAGGAAATTGGGGTGAGCCATGAATTAAAAGGCCTGATAGGGGTTATTAAATCCGCAAAATCGGAGGCGGAAAGCGTATCGGACAAACTGAACGCTTTGATGTGTCAGGCCGGAAAAGCAAAAGAAGATTATGGAAAATCGTTGAAAAAAAAGGCCAGGCTCGAAGCAGTACTGGAGGAATTAAGGCAGAGAGTTGAAGACTTACGTGAAAAATACGAGAGAAACGCTGCATACATGCTTGCAAGGAACCTCAAAGAGGGTGAACCATGTCCCGTATGCGGTTCAAAGAGCCATCCGGAGCCAGCAGTGTTGGCTTGTGACAGCAATACGGACAATATCGGGGAGGAACTTAAAGCTGCACGGGAAAGTCTAACAGAGAAAGAAAAAGAAGCCAGAAATATTGAGAATGAATGTATAAAGCAGGATGAACAGCTAAAAAGCCTTGAAAATCTAATAATGCAGGCAAAAAGCGACCTGGCAAAGCGGGAACTCGAGTACAAAACCCTGTATTCAAAGCTTCCGGCTGATATGCAGTGTATGGAGCTTGATGCCGTCGAAGAAGCAATAGAGGCAGGAAGGCTGCAAAATGAATTAAAGCTCAGGAAGGTTGAAGAGTGGGAGGTCCGGCTTGAAGAAATAAAGACTGATATTAACAAGTTAAATGATGTTCTGTCAGGACAGTTGATGGAGGAGAAAAGCAAGAAGGCTGAACTTGATATTGTCAGGGATAATCTTGACCAGGTGGAATCTGCTCTTAAGGAAGCGGAAAGCAGAAAAGAGAAGACAGTGAAATCTTATAAGGAACTTGCCGGGAAGCTTAACATAGAGAATGCCCGGGATGAAAACAAGAGAATTCAAGAGAATGACCGTAAACATCAAATGTTGCAAAAGCAGCTGGAACAGCTTCAGGAAAACAGGAAAACGCTGCAAAGGGAGCTTGAACGGCTTACAGAGGAAAAACAGGAGCTTTCCGGCAGGCTGGTAGAAGTGGAAAACGACGGAAAAAACCTAAAAATGCAAAGGCTGAAGGAGGAACAGAAAATCAGGGATATTGCAGGGGATAATGATATTGAACGAAGAATAGAGGATATAGATAAAAGGATTCTTGTCCTTGCCCAGAATGAAAAAGAGTCAGGTGAACAGGTCAAGCTTATTGAACAGCAGTATAATATGCTTAACACCAGGAAGATCACACTACAAAACCAATTGGAGTTCCTGAATAAAAACTTGCTTAGTGAGAAAAGCAGGCTAGACGCTCTACTTGATGAGAAGGGCTTTGAGTCCGTGGAAGAAGCGGAAAATGCTTTAATGGAAAAAGAACGGCAAGAGGCGTTAAACAAAGAAATACAGGAATATGAAAATGAGGGCCGGAACCTGGAGGCGCAGAAAAGAATGATATTCAGCAAATTAAATAACCGCAGTATAACAGAAGAAGAATGGGATTTAATAAGCAGGACGTATGAAGAAAAGAAGATGCAAAGGGAAGAGGCTGTTTTAGCTTTTGAAAGGGAAAAAAACAATTACAATGCAATAAGAAACAACTTTGAAAAATGGGTTGAGTTAAACAGACAGCACAAGGAATACAGCAGAAAGAATGAAATGTTGGAACAAATCCAGAAACTTCTTAAAGGCAACAGTTTTGTGGAATTTATTTCCGAGGAAAGATTGAGGTATGTCGCAAGAGAAGCTTCTGAAACCCTTGGAGTCTTGACAAAATACAGATATGCGCTTGAACTGGATACTGACAATGGTTTTATAATAAGGGATAATGCCAACGGCGGTGTTCACAGGCTTGTAACATCCTTATCGGGTGGCGAGACGTTTCTTACTTCACTTTCTCTTGCCCTTGCCCTTTCAAAACAGATACAGCTTAAAGGACAAAGCCCTCTGGAATTTTTCTTCCTCGATGAAGGCTTTGGCACACTGGACAGCAGTTTACTGGATACAGTTATTGATTCCCTTGAAAGAATAAGCACCAGCGAAAGGGTTATCGGAATTATCAGCCATGTACCGGAGGTCAGGAACAGGATAGCAAGAAGACTGATAGTCGAACCGCCATCCAGCGACGGAAGCGGCAGCAAAGTAAGGATTGAAAAGGCATGAGGACAGTTGCAAAAAATATGCGGGGATAAAATGCCCCGCACTTTATTGGATTTCCTCTTTTGAAAATATTTGAGAGGAGTGTTTATGCTCAATTTTAATACGTGGCTGGGGCTTAAAAAGTTTCATTTACTATGTTAAGATTATGTTACATTAGTTTACTGTAAATATTTACATAATTCTTTTATTATAAATTGACAAAAGATGACAAAACCAGTATTTTAAAAAGGAATTTTATCAAAAACAGCGAATATGTTACTGTTATATAATTGGACACAGTCTGAAAATATAATAATACTAACTGCTTAAAAGGTGATCATATGAAAAAAAAGGTAGTTTTAATAGTGGTAATTGCTTTGGTGCTGTCAATATGCGGTTATGTGGCATATACTATACACCAGATCAGAAATCCTGATACGCTTTTTAAAAAGAGCAGATTATTAACAAATGAAGATTCCGGAAACAAAATTCAAAACGGGCAGGAAAATCCTCAAAAAGTTGCAGATACGAAAGAGAGTCTTGACAATCCAACAAATCCTGTTAACGAAAAGGACCTGGAAAAAAAATACGCAAAAGAAGATGCACAGGACGTATTTAATAATAACAGGGTAAATATACTCTTGTTGGGTTTCGACCTTTCGCCCGAGCGTAAAAAAATGGGAGTTTTCAGGACGGATACAATAATGCTGGCTTCCATTGACTTTAAAAATATGGAGGTTTACCTTCTGTCCATACCAAGAGATAGTTATACTGAAATACCTGGATTTGAAGGCAGATATAAAATAAATGACGCTTTCAATAAAGGAGGAGGTTTTGAAGGCAAAGGATTTGAAAAGGTAATGGAAACCGTCAGCAATTTTATTGGCGGAATCTCCGTTGACTATTATTTGGCCGTTGATATGACTGTTTTTAAGAAAGTAATTGATATGATAGGTGGAATTGAATATTATGTTGATGTGCCTGTTGTCATGAACGGAAGGGAACTTAAGCCCGGACTCCAGATTTTGAGCGGACAACAGGTGCTTGATTATGCAAGAAACAGGAATACAAAGCGTGCAGATATAGACAGAATTGACCGTCAGCAGAGAATTCTGCTTGCCGCATTTGAACAGTTGAAGGAAAAAGCACAACTTACATTAATTCCTGAAATTTTTCTTGCTGTAAAGGATGACATATGGACAAATATGAATATAAAACAGGTTACGAGCCTGGCTCTTTTCGGAACAAACATCAGCATGGACAGAATCCATAGATATACTGTACCAGGTGGGTTCCTGCTAAGCGGCGGATTGTATTATTGGGGAATAAAGCAATATGAGAAGAGGGACATGATTAAAGAAATCTTTGGCGTTACAATAGAAGTAAATGAGAAGGATGATATTGAATATTTAAGAAGGCTTGAAGAAGAAAAGAATCAGAAAGTAGAAGCAGCTGAAAGTAATAACCAGCAAGCAGCAGAAGAAAGCTACCAGGAAGTAGCTGATGAAAGCTACCAGGAGTCAACTGAAGAAAGCCACCGGGAAACAGTTGAAGGAAATAACCAGGAAGCAGCTGATGAAAATCACCATGAAACATCTGAAGGAGACAACCAGGAAACAGCTGAAGAAAACCTGCAGGAAGCAAACCAGATGTAATTGTTAACATATGTTCCATATTGATTCAATTTATGTCCTTATAGAAGTTTGATATACAATATTTGAATATTTTGTATTTGTATAACAGTTATATGTTGTTATATAATTATGATGTCATATAAACTTTTTATGACATCTTTTTATGGCAACCCGGCACAGGGGGTGAGGTTAAAAATGAAGAAATCAATTCTTGCAGTACTAGCGGTTGTTTTAATTTTATTCGTGTTTGCATTTTACGGAACTTTTGGCAGAGAGCGTAATAATTCAAGCGGCAGGGAAGAAGAGGAGACGAAGCTGATAAGCGGGTCAAACGGGTCTGATTCTTCTTCAAATGAAGAATCAAGCACAAATAATACGGACATAATTGACGAGCCTCTTGATGATACATATGACGGCAATGACAATACAAATGGTGATAATGACAGTACAGATGCTGATAATAAGAATGAACAGGAATTTGTGCTGACCCCGGAAGAAATTGAAAAGATAAAGCCTAACGAAGCAGGAAAAATCATGGTGGTTATGTTCCATAATTTTATTGAGAAATACGAAAAGGGTGATAAGGAATATACCACGACTTTTTCGGAATTCGAAAAGCTGTTGGAGAATTTATATGAAAGAGGTTACAGGCTGATAAACTTAAGCGATTATCTTAACAACAGGATTGACGTCCCTGCCGGGTGCATTCCAATAGTGTTTACATTTGATGACGGAACATCCGGACAATTTAATCTTGTGGATGACAACGGAAAACTTGTCGCTAACAGAAAGTCTGCCGTAGGAATAATGGAGGAATTTGCAAAAAAACATCCGGACTTTGGACTTAAGGGCACTTTTTATGTGAATCTTGGTTTAAAAACGTTTAACGGACAGGGCACTCTCAAGGAAAGGCTGCAGTATTTGATTGACAAAGGATTTGAAATCGGAAACCATACTATGAGCCATGTTAAGCTGCCGGAGGTTAAAAGCGCTGAAAAAATCCAGGAGGAAGTCGGAGGAAACCAGAAAATAATAGGTGAACTTATACCCGGGTATAAGATGAATTCCCTGGCTCTGCCGTTCGGCCTTCCCTCCACAGATTTGAAAAGCTACGTTGCAGAGGGGGAGTACGAAGGAATCAAGTACAAAAATGAAGCTATTTTGAAGGTTGGAGCAAACCCGGCTCCTTCGCCTGTAAGCAAAGATTTTGATCCATTAGCGCTTCCCAGGGTCAGGGCTTCAGGCATTGAACCTGTGAATGGGGATCTTGCATGGTGGCTTGACAAGCTGACAAGGGAACAGCAATATATAAGCGATGGAAATCCAGACACCATTACAATTCCAAAAGAAAAAGAGGTAGAAATAGACACAGGAAAGCTGGATGGAAAAAAGCTGGTGGTTTATTAATATTCAAAATATGGGGAAACAGACAGTAAAACACTAAAAGGAAACAAAAGAGCAAGTTCTTTTGTCTTTTTTATTGTTTTCAAATAAATCCATTTCCAATAAAGCAAAATTATTAGTTGAACGATAAATACTATATGATATAATACAATGAAAAATAAATAAGAGGTACTTGATTTATGAAAACTATGATTATTGGTGCCGGAAAGCTTGGATATAAGCTTGCAAGCGCCTTGTCAACCGGCGATAACCAGGTAACGGTAGTGGATTCCGATTCTGAGGTGCTCGAAAAGGTCAGCGAGCACCTGGATGTTATGGTGGTAAAAGCCAATGGCGTCCAGATTGACATGCTAAAGGAACTGGATATAAAAAGCTATAACCTTGTCATAGCTGTTACCGATAGCGATGAAACCAACATGATTATTTGTTCGCTGGCAAAAAAACTTGGCTGTGATAAGACGATAGCAAGGGTTAGAAATCCAGAATATGCCAGGCAGAAAAATTTTATAGCGCAGGCAATGGGAATAGATTATATCGTAAATCCTGAGCTTGCTACTGCAAAAGAAATAATTCGGTATCTGTTGAAAAGCTATTCATTTTATTCAGGTGACTTTGCAGACGGAAGGATCCTAATGGTTGACTTTATTGCCGACTGTTTACCGGGTTTTGTAGGAAAAAAGATACACGAACTGGAGGATATTAACGACCTGTTGATTGTTGCAATATCCAGGAACGGGGAAGTAATCATACCTAGCGGATCCAGCAGTATACTGGAAAAAGATATTGTCTATGTGATAGGCAAAAGGGAAAACATTGAGCAGCTTGCCAAAAGATGCAAGTCATCCCTTCCTACAAGTTCCATAAGAAAAGTTATGATTTTGGGCGGAGGGAAATTAGGCTATTATCTGGCAGAAAAGCTTTCTGACCAGAATATTTTTGTTAAAATAATTGAACAGAAAAAGGAGCGTTGTGAGTATTTATCTGAAAAACTGAACGGAGTGCTTGTTATATGCGGGGACGGAACAGATCCAAGCCTTTTGGACGATGAGGATATTTCCAACATGGATGCGTTTATCAGCGTAACAGGATTTGATGAAGAAAATCTGTTAATGACGCTTATAGCCAAACAAGCAGGGGTTAAAAAGGTAATAGCCAAGATAAGCAAACCAAGTTATGAGAAGATTATCGAAAGGCTGGGAGTGGATATTGCCATAAGTCCGATAGATATCACTGCAAGCGATATTCTTAAATATATCAGAGGCGGCAGGGCGGTTTCGGTATCCCTCCTTTTAGGGGGACAGGCTGAGGTAACTGAAATAATCGCCGACGAAAATATGCCGATAATAGGAAAGCCACTTTCACAGCTTGGACTTCCCGAAGGTATAATAATCGGTGCTATAGCACACAGAGGAAAAGTAATTATACCTAACGGCAGTTCCGTAATCACTCCAGGAGACAGATTTGTTGTTTTTTGTTTATCATCTGAAATTGCTGCTTTGGAAGCGATTTTTAAGCGTGTAAAAGGGAGGGGCTTTGGTGAACTTTGGAATCGTGGCAAAGGTGCTGGGAAATCTGCTCGTTCTTGAAGCAGCAGGTATGGTTCTCCCGTTATTGGTATCAATTTATTATAATCAACATGATAAGAAGGCTTTTATTATTTGTATTGCACTGACAGGTTTGGTTGGATTTATACTTTCCAGGATTCCCAATAAGAAAAAGATGATAAAAATCAAGGAAGCTATGGCGATTGTTTCCATTGGGTGGGTCACTATATCCGTTTTTGGTTCGTTACCCTTTGTTTTTTCCGGAAGTATAAGTTCTTTTGTTGATGCATTTTTTGAGACTGTATCGGGGTTTACAACAACTGGAGCGACAATTATTGACAATGTTGAAGCCCTTCCGAAAGGGATTCTTTTTTGGAGGTCTTTTACACACTGGATAGGGGGTATGGGTGTTCTTGTATTCACAGTAGCAATCCTTCCAGCTCTTGGAGTAGGCAGTTTTCAGATTTTCAAGGCTGAGACTTCCGGACCTGTTGCAGAAAGAATTGTTCCAAGAATAAAAGATACCGCCAAGATCCTTTATGTCATATATTTAGCAATGACAATTGCCGAGATAGTTCTTCTAATACTTGGGGGGATGAGTTTATTTGATTCCATTGTTCATACTTTCGGATCGGTTGGCACAGGCGGGTTTTCTACAAGGAGTGCGAGTATCGGGGCTTATGACAGCACTTATATCCGCATGGTAATTGCTGTATTTATGATGCTGTCAGGTGTCAATTTTTCGCTGTATTATGGGTTAATCAAAGGTAAGTGGAGAGATGTAGTAAGGGATCAGGAACTTAGGTTTTATCTCGGAATTATAGGGGTAAGCACAATATTAATTGCGCTTAACTTGAACACCAATATATACAAAAATATATGGGAGTCTTTAAAGTATGCTTATTTCCAGGTAAGTTCAATTATTACCACAACAGGATACGCTACAACTGACTTTGACAAATGGACGACGTTCAGCAAATGTATTCTTTTTATTCTTATGTTCATTGGCGGATGTGCCGGTTCCACGGCAGGCGGAATAAAAAGCATAAGAATCCTTGTGCTTTTGAAGATGATTAAGCGCCAGATTAAGAAGGTGTTCCACCCTAAAGCTGTAATAACAGTTAAAATAGGTCAAAAGTCTTTGTCTGCAGATGTATTGAACGGGATATCGAGTTTTTTTATGCTGTACATAGTAGTTTTTGTGCTGGGGACTCTGGTAATTTCACTTGAGGGAATAGGTCTTGTAAGCGCTTCAAGTGCTGTTGCAGCTACATTGAGCAATATCGGGCCTGGGTTTGAGGCAGTAGGTCCGGCTCATTCCTTCAGCATTTTCAGCGACGCTGCCAAAATATTATTTACTTTTTTTATGCTTTTGGGAAGGCTGGAGTTATTTACAATAATTGCATTATTTACTCCTGGTTTCTGGCGGGATGAAGTCGGGTTATAACGAGGTGTTATAACCGAATTTATATTAGAATTCTAGAAGTTGACAATTTTTCTGAGAGTGATATGATTATTTTATTATCGATACGTTTGATTAGATTAATGTTTAAGGGATTTAAAATGCTGCAGTTTTTGCTGAATTTGTTACCGGTGATTATTGCCGGTACTATGGTTTATATGCTACATCATTTCAACGCTTCTCTTAAATATTCCTGCAGGGAAGCGGTGGAGAGCCTGTGTTTGCTTCTTGAGAGAACACCTGCGTTGGATACTTTTCTCATGTTTGTTATAAAGGCAGTATTGATTGTAACGTCAACAGTATGTACTTTTGGCAACCCCTCATACTATGGGATAATTTCTCTTGATATTTTCTATTTCATGAGTATGCTTATGCTCATACTATACCACACCCTTAAGGTAGCAGGGTGCCTTCTTTTGAGAGTGACCTGGTTTTGCAGCTATATATTTCAGATATAGCATGCCGGTGCTACATGTTAGTTTCAAAAGGAGGGCTTTTTATGTCTGGTAATCTTATAAAGAACGTATTGAAAAGATTACGCTACCGTTCTGTGGAATTTGATTTAAAACCATATATGAATATATTGGAACAGATAAATAAAACAGATTTTAGCCGCTATGATGGTTTGAGCCTTAAAATGGCGTCTGCTGATTTAATGCGGCAGGCAAGGAATGGCGTGCCGCTTCATGAACTGCTTGTCAAGGCTTATGCCCTTGTCAGGGAAGCTTCATGGAGAGTATTGAAAATGCGGCACTTCGATGTGCAGGTTATTGCCGGCATAGTAATGCACTTTGGGAAGCTTGCTGAAATGCAGACAGGGGAAGGCAAAACTCTTGCCGCCGTATTGCCGGCATATCTTAATGCCCTTACCGGCAAAGGCGTACATGTGCTTACATTCAATGATTACCTTGCGAAAAGGGATGCTGAGTGGATGGGGCCGGTATATGAATTCCTTGGGCTGACGGTTGGGTATATACGAGAGGGAATGACACCAGATGAACGAAAGAAAGCCTATTCGGCGGACATAACATATTTGACTGCAAAAGAGGCCGGATTTGATTATCTTAAGGGTTTTCTGTGCATGGATAAAAATGACATTGTCCAGAGGCCTTTTAATTTTGCTATAATTGATGAGGCGGACTCAATCCTTATTGATGAAGCAAGAATTCCACTGGTTATTGCAGGTAAAACACAAGAATCTGCAACTGATCCCATGCGTATGGCAGAGATTGTGGAGATGCTGGAGCCTCATGTGGACTATGAGACTGATGAATACGAGAGAAATGTTTACCTGACTGATAAGGGTTTAAGTCGTGTTGAAAGAATTCTTAAATGTGGCAATCTTTATGACGGGACAAATACAAAACTGCTTGCAGACCTTAACAACGCACTGCACGCAAAAGTGCTTTTGAAGAGAGATGTAGACTATATCGTGAGAAATGGTAAAGTTGAGCTGGTTGATGAGTTTACAGGCCGTGTCGCATATAAGAGGCACTGGCCCCATGGACTGCAGGAAGCTGTTGAAGCCAAGGAAGGTATTGTGCCCGAGGAAAAGGGACAAATAATGGCATCTATTACACTCCAGAATTTCATTAGGCTATATCCACGTATTTGTGGAATGACAGGCACTGCTCTGACGGCAGCGGACGAATTTTTGGAGTTTTACAAGCTGAGAGTTGTGGTAATTCCTACAAACCGCCCATGTATAAGAGTAGATTATCCCGATGTTATTTTTACGCATAAGGAGGCAAAGCATAAAGCGCTGATTGCTGAAATTTCAAAAGTGCATAAAACAGGGCGGCCTATTCTTATTGGTACTTGCAGTGTAGAAGAATCGGAGCAGTTGACGGAAGAGTTAAAAAACGCAGGCATTGACTGCCAGGTGTTGAATGCTAAGAATGATGAGTTGGAAGCCAAGATTATTGCTAAAGCAGGTGAACTTTATGCAGTTACCGTTTCGACAAATATGGCGGGACGGGGTACGGATATTAAACTTGGTGGGGAAAGTGGACAGGATAAAGATAAGATTATTGAGTTGGGAGGTTTATACGTTATAGGTACAAACAGGCATGAAAGCCGGAGAATTGATAACCAGCTTAGAGGCCGTTCAGGCCGGCAGGGGGATCCGGGAAGTTCCAAATTTTTTATTAGCCTTGAAGATGATTTGTTTATGCGGTACAAGCTTAAGGAACTTATTCCGGCGGCACTTTATCCAAAGGAGCAGATGGGCGAGATAGACAATAAAGTTATAAGAAGGGAAATAGCACGTGCGCAGCGTATTGTTGAAGGTCAAAATTTTGAAATAAGAAAGACCCTTACCAAGTATTCAATAGTATTGGAACAGCAATGGCGTATGATTTACAATTGGAGGCAAAACATCCTGTTTGATTATACCCGTCCCTGCCTTATGCCTGTAAAGCTTAGCGAGCGCTATAAAAAGCTTTTGCCTGTGGTAGGAGAAGAAGCGCTGATTAAGGCGGAAAAGCAGGTGACGCTATACTTTATTAATAAATGCTGGGCTGACTACCTTGATTACCTTTCTTTCGTACGTGAAACTATTTACCTTGTAAATATGGCGGGCAAGGTTCCCCTTGATGAGTATAACAAAATTGCAATAGAATCATTTAACAAACTCATAAAGGAAATCGAGGATGAAGTAATAGGCGTTCTATCCCGGGCTGAAATAAATGAGAATGGAATTGACATGAAGAAAGAGGGGCTTCATGCACCTTCATCTACATGGACTTATCTCATAAATGATAGCCCGGAACAGCTCGGAATCAATAACAAAGTTATACTGAACCCATTTGCTTCAATTTTTATGTGGCCGCTTATGATAGCAGGGGCGGTTTACAAGCGGTTTTCAAGGAAATCAAAGCATGTGAAATGAGGAGGACAGGATGTTTGAGACTCTGTCGACAATACTGAAATATGTTTTTGCAATAATAATATATATTTTTATTTACTCCATTATTCGTCTTATATATTTAGACATTCGTTCAATGAGCGCAAAAGCTGTCAGTTCCTCCGGAAAACATCCGTACCTGAAGCTTTTGAACATCAGGGAAGAGCTGCCGTTTAAAGTTGAAGAGATTTATATACTGGATGGAAATAAAACAATAGGCCGCTCAAATGATAACGAATTTGTAATAAAGGACCCTTTTCTTTCGGGCAGGCATGCTGAATTTTTATTAAAAGACGGCATGATTTATGTAAAGGACAGGGGTAGTAAAAACGGAACATTCGTAAATAATGAGAGAATCGGAAGCACCGAGGTTTGCATTAATAACGGAGACAGGATTCAGGTTGGAAGCTTGTCCTTTATATTAATAAAAGACGAATGACAGAGAGGAATGGTTATGAAAGGTTTTACAAAATATTTTAAGCCTATATATCCGGTTATATTAATAAACATTATTGGCTACTTTCTTTTGTATCTTTACAGGCAGCCTTATGAGCAGGCGACGGTTTTTTCAGGATTGGCTGTAATCGCATTGATATGCATAACATACGCTTTGATAATAAAACTTATGCTTGGTGACGAATACCTTTTCCTTATAGTATCAATGCTTGTGAGCCTTGGAATTATCATGCTTTACCGGATAAACAAGGAGCTGGCGGTTAAGCAGATTTTATGGCTGGCTTTGGGAATTGCACTGTTTTTCCTGTGCTATTTTATTTATACGAGGTTTGCCAAATGGGATAAACTTATATTCTTCTATCTGGGAGGAGCTCTGGGACTTTTTGTTTTTACCATGGCTTTTGCAAAGAACATTAAGGGAGCAAAGAACTGGATTTTCATAGGGGATTTTAGCATCCAGGCATCTGAGATTATTAAAGTATTGTATATTTTATTACTGGCTTCATATTATACGAATCCTGAAAAACTTCAAATTAACGGCTTAAAATTAATGGGGCGTGAGATTTGCATTAATCACAAGCTGGTGTTTATCGTGATAAGCTACTGCCATATTGGATTTTTGATCCTGCAAAAGGAACTGGGGACTGCGTTTTTACTGTTTGCAGTGTTTTTTCTGTTTTTATTTGTATCCGGGAGCAACGTTTGGGTTATGGCAATTAACGCGTGTATTGCCTCTATAGGAGGCGTTTTAAGCTATTTGTTAATGAATCATATAAGAGTGAGGGTCGATATCTGGATGAACCCATGGGCGGACATATCCAACAGGGGATACCAGGTAGCACAATCCCTTTTTGCAATCGGAGCCGGGGGATTTTTTGGGACCGGCCTTGGCCTTGGCAGGCCTGACTTAATACCCGAGGTCCATTCGGATTTTATTTTCTCTGCGATCTGTGAAGAGATGGGGGTTTTTGGCGGTATTGCGGTAATATTTTTGTTTTTTATATTTGTTTACCGCGGAGTAAAAATATCGCTTATGGCAAAGGAACCTTTTGACAAAAACGCAGCGCTTGGGATTACGCTTATGTTTGGCCTGCAGACTTTTATCATACTTGGAGGTGTGACAAAACTCATACCGCTGACCGGCATTACTCTTCCTTTTATAAGCTACGGGGGAAGCTCGCTTACTACAGGTTTTATTTCGCTGGGGTTTTTGCAGGCAATTTCGAACAAGTATTAGTTGCAAAGGTGGTAAGTACATTTAATGAATATGGAACGAAGGACAATCTATGTACTGGTTTTTGTAAGTTTATTGTTTTTTATATTGGTTGGGTACCTTACCTGTTTTGAGCTTTTTCAAAAAGACAGGATAGTGTCAAACCCATATAACCGGAGGCAATACGAGATAGAGGAAAAAACTCTGAGAGGAAGCATTTACGACAGTAGAGGAAAAGTCCTGGCAAACAGCGTGGTTACCGATGGAGTGCAGAAAAGGGAGTATCCTTATGGTCCGATGTACAGCCACGTTATTGGCTATAGTTCCAGGAAATATGGAAAATCCCTTATAGAAGCAAAATTTAACAATTACCTGCTTGGAATGGATGATTCAAGCGCAGTGCTGAGTATTAAGGACAAATTAACCGGAAATGCTAGAGAGGGAAACGACATTTATCTGACCATTGACCATGAACTTCAGGAGAAAGCATACAATCTTTTAGGTGACAGAAAAGGCGCAATTGTTGCGATGAATCCAAAAACAGGCGAGATTCTTGCAATGGTAAGCAAGCCAGATTTCAATCCTGACGACAGTGAACTTGAAAAGAACTGGAGCAATATGATAGATGATGAAGATGCACCATTTCTTACCCGTGCCACTCAAGGGCTATATACTCCGGGTTCCACCTATAAGGTGGTCATAGGTGCCGCCGCAGTGGAAAACAATTTAAGCGATAAAATTTATGAGGACAAAGGGACTGCTACGATAGACGGAAAGAAAATAAGCAATTCCGGAGGGAAAGCCTACGGCAAAATTGATATAAAAACAGCCATGGCGGTATCAAGCAATGTTGTGTTTGCCACAATCGGCTGTGAGCTTGGGGAGGATAATCTGAAGGAAATAGCTCAAAGAGTTGGATTAGGCGCCAGCATACCTTTTGATATCCCCGTAAGCCAAAGCGCTTTCAAGTATAACAGGATGAGTAATGCAGATATGGCCGCCGTGGGAATTGGACAGGGGAAAATTTTAGTAACTCCCCTTCATATGGCGCTGATTACTTCCGCCATAGCTAATGACGGAGTCATGATGAAGCCTATTCTTGTAAGCAGGGTAGAAAGGCGCAGCGGAATAGTGTTAAAAAGGCAGAAACCATCGGAACTATACCGCATCATGTCGCCTGAAACCGCCTCTCACGTAAAGGATATGATGGTTGAAGTTGTTGAGAGCGGTACGGGCAAAAAAGCTGCTGTAAAGGGCATAAAAGTCGCAGGGAAGACAGGCACTGCTGAAAATGAGCTGACTGCCAGGCAAAAGAACAAGGAACACGCATGGTTTATCGGTTTTGCTCCTGCAGATGATCCTCAGATTGCCGTGGCTGTTATACTGGAATACAGCGGCTCAACGGGCGGGAGCGCAGCAGCTCCTATCGCGCGGGACTTGATTTCAGCGTGGGTTAAGTAGGAAGGCGCCCAAGAATTTAATGCATACCATATAATTAGTAAATATCATATAGTAATTAATTGAATTAAGCTTTGCAAACGTTATTATATTTTTAACATTGTTTTGCAGTAAAACGTCGAATATTTGAAAATGCTTGTCTTTAAAGCATTTGCAGCTATAAAGCAAAAATTGATTTTTCTTATTGACTCTTATTTAAATATGTGTTATCCTAAATTTAGATGCAAACGATATGAATTTAATTTGCAAAATCAATTCAATAAAAAACCTAACACTATCTCCAGCAAGTCATAAGCAGTATTGAATGAACTCTTTTCTAAAAATTTGCTGATTATGGCAACAGTTTCCACAAAAACAGTAGTATTGAGAGGGTAAAATTGATTTAGAACAGAAGAGAAGAGGTGATTTGCAAAAATTGCAAACGTTGTCAAAATCATAAGAAGGATACAGCAGCATCATATTAAAAATAAAAATGAAGAAAGACTTGAAGATATTGCAATAGACACTTGCTGAAAGCAATATTGCAAACGTTTTGATATTTTTTTGTCATTTAAGTTGCAAGTACTAATTAATAAATAATGGGGGAAAGTAACCAGCATGAAAATTACGTTGAAAGATGTTGCAGAAAAGCTCAATATTTCAGTATCTACAGTTTCCAGAGTAGTAAACAACAAAAGTTATGTGAAACCTGAAACGAGGGAGAAAGTTAAGAAGGCGCTTGAAGAAATGAATTATTCTCCAAATCTGGTTGCAAGAAGCCTAAAAAATAAGTCTACAAAAACCATAGGAATTATTGTGCCGGATATTAGCGAAGTTTTTTTCACATACCTGATAAAAGGCGTTGATGATATTTTAAGCAGGAATGGATATACCATTATACTCAGCGATACTGGAGAAAATCCGGAAAAGGAAGAACTGTATTTAAATTTGCTTTTGGAAAAACAAATTGACGGAGTTATTCTGGCTACCGTAAACGTAAATAAGGAGTCTAAAGCTCTTGACCGCCTGTTCAATAATAATATACCTGTTATATTTGTTGACAACCTGCCAAATATAAAAAGGAATTATGATTCTGTGATTATTGATAACAGCAAGGCCAGCTATATGGCGGTAGAACATTTGATAAACCTTGGTCATCGCAGAATTGGGATTATAACCGGAAAACTTGAGGAAACCACCGGATATGAACGTTTAATGGGCTATAGAAAGGCTTTAATGGATAATGGAATTAAAATAGATGAAAACCTAATCAGAGTCGGAGATTTTAAAGAAAAGTCCGGATATGAAAATATGAGATCCCTGCTGGAAATTGAAGATAAAGTAACTGCAATGTATGTGGCAAGCAGTAAAATGACTTACGGAGCGGTTAAGGCGATCCGGGATGCAGGTTTAAGGATACCAGAAGATATTGCTGTTGTAGGTTTTGATATTCATGACAATTCAGGTTTGATTTCTCCGGCAATTACAACAATACTCCAGGATGAAGAAAGTATTGGCAAGGTGGCAGCGGAACTGTTACTCAAGAGACTCCAGGATGAAGGAGAAAAACGGTATCAGAAAATTGTGCTTGAGCCTTGCCTTGAGATCAGAGAGTCATGCGGGTATAAGAACATCAAGACAAAGGCATCAAAATAAATATGGGCTGACTGGTTTTTAGCAGTATATTGGCATAACTGGTTTTGAATTATTTTGACAAAGCAGATGCAGATACTGCCCGGGCATTCTGTTGCCCAAAATAAGCAAAGGCCGTCTAAATTCCATCAAGTGTTTTAGCTTGTTGGAATTAACAATAAACCAAAAAGATATTACAACCTGAAAAGGAGGATTTTAAATGGCTTATTATGATGTGAAAGAACACAGGCAAAGGATTGACAAAGTCAAGGAAATACTTGAAGCAAACAATCTGGACTTTGCTTTTATCTACTATGATGAGTTTAATCTTGCAAATGGATGGTACCTTACTGCATGGTGTCCTCAATTTGAGAGCGGGGCTGTTTTGGTTCCCCGCGACGGTGAGCCTATGATACTGGGAGGGCCTGAAAGCGAACCTTTCGCAAAGCAAGACAGCGCTATCAAGGAAACAAGAAACCTACCTGTTTTCATGGTACCTGACGAAGAATATCCAAATGCAACAATTATATCGTTTTCAGAACTTTTTGAAGAAATCAGCTCCGGTAAAAAAATATCAAGGGTCGGAATGGTCGGAGCAAGCCAAATGCCTGTTTCCGTTTACAATCAGGTAGCTGATAATTTTAAAGGTGTTGAACTTGTAGATATTACCGAAGAGTATCTAAAGCTAAGGTACATAAAGAGCAAATGGGAAATTGAACAGATAAGAGAAGCTTTCAGGATCACAGATGCTGCGTATAAAGCCATGGTTGAAAAGATCAAGCCTGGTGTAAGGGAATATGAGGTTGCTGCAGCAGGGGAAGCAGCCGCACGTGCAATGGGTGCCAATGGATTTGCATACAAGACAATAGTGGGAAGCGGAAAAAGATCTAATGCAGTTGTGCCGACAGCAATGGACAAGGTGATGGAAGACGGTGAAATGGTAATGCTCGGGATTTCACCGAGGTGGAAGGGTTATAGCGGCGTGTTTGGCGACACATTGCCAGTTGGTGGGGAATTTACGCCTGCCCAGAAGGAATGCATGAAACATATGCGCGAGGTTCTATATCTGACCCGTGAACAATTGAAGCCAGGTAAGATTGGAAAGGAAGTTGATGCACCCGGAAGGGCATATTTTGAAAAGATAGGATATCTCAAATACCTTGTCTGTCCTTTTGCCCATACTATAGGGATAATGGAAGCCGAAGCTCCGTTTTTCGGACCGAACAGTACAGATGTGATTGAGCCGGGAATGACAATATGTGTAGACGTCAGCTTTTTTGGCCATCCTGAGTTTAACGGCATAAGAATAGAAACAGGATATGAAATCACGGAAAAAGGAGTAGTGCCTCTCAGTGAGGAAATGGACAGAATACTGCTTGGTGAAAGATAGGGGGTATTAGTTGTGTGTGAAGAAAAAGGAAAGAAAAACTGGGTATTTTGCGATGGTGATTTGCCGCCTGCAGGTGATAAAGAACCGTACGGGCATGAAGCGCTGATGGTGGTAAACCTGAACGATGAAACAGCGGATTTGAGCATCGATATTTTGTTCGAGGACAAGGAGCCTGTAAGGAATATAACACAAAAGCTGGAAGGGCAAAGAGTAATCTGCATAAGGCTGGATAAACCAATTGGCGACCAGAAATATAAGATACCGCCAGGGCAATATGCTCTTGTATTGCATAGCAATGTGCCTGTGGTGGCAGTATTTGGAAGGCTTGATGTGAGACAGCCGAACCTGGCATATTATTCGGTGCAGGGATATGCTTACTGATTTTCTGCATGGTTTAAACTCAAAAAGAGTTTAAATAAAAAATCTATAAAAGGGGGAAAAACAATGAGTAAAAAAATTCTGTGCAGAGTTCTTAGTGTTATGTTGATAATCGTATTTTTACTCGCAGCGTGTGGCAAACAGGAAGAAGTTGAAACTCCAAAAACAGAGACCCAGACTCAAAGTGAAAGCACAGGTAAACAAGAGGGGCAAGCTGATCAGGAAATTGAAGAGGAAGTCTATGATCCGTTTGGCAAAATTGAACCAACAATCGAAATAACAGGAGTAAGAGATGCACATCCGGAGCAGGTTTTAAAGTACCCTGAGGGAGATTCATTACATGATAATATTTGGACCAGGTATTATGAAAATGAACTTGGTATTAAACTCAAATATTTATGGATTACACCTTTTGGTGATACCTAACAATATGCTCAGAAACTGAATATTACAATTGCTTCAGGTGATTTGCCGGATATTTTCCTTGTTAATAAGTTACAATTCAAACAGTTAGTTGATTCAGACCAGATACAGGATCTGACCGAAGTGTTTGAAAAATATGCATCGGAAGATACTAAAAAGATTCTTACTTTAAGCGGTCCTGAACCTATGGAGACAGCCAAATTCGGAGGAAAGCTGATGGGTTTACCGTGGACTACACTTTTCAAGGAAAACGTACATTTGCTTTACATCAGGGCTGACTGGATGAAAAACCTAAACTTGCCGGAGCCAAAAAATATGGATGATGTTCTCAAAATATCAGAAGCTTTTACAAAGCAAGATCCGGATCAGAATGGAAAAGACGATACATTCGGATTTGTATTTGAAAAGACATTTGAATTCCACAGAGGTTTCTTCAACAGCTATCACGCTTATTTAGACATGTGGATAAAGGATGATTCAGGCAATTTGGTATTCAGCAACATTCAGCCTGAAATGAAAAAGGCTTTGGAAGCATTACAACACTTGTATAAGACCGGGCAGATTGACAGGGAGTTTGCAACAAAGGACCTCACAAAAGCAGCAGAATCATTATCTTCAGGCAAAGCAGGAATGTTCTATGGACCGTTCTCAATTCCTGTGTGGCCGTTACAGGCAGGCAAGAATCTGGATCCCAATATGGAATACAATTATTATCCGTTGCTGTCTGCTGACGATAAACCTGCAACGCCTCAATACAGCATAAGTGGTAT
>DULF01000049.1 GCA_012840535.1 Clostridiaceae bacterium | reverse complement strand
GCACTTACAAATATAATTAACAAAATTACTGCAATGCCAGTATTGTTAGCAAGTTTGCTTAACTGTTCCTTTAAAACAAGTTGGTAACTTAACTCTGCGGAAATTAATTTTTCAACTTCGCCAGCAATAAAACCAGCAACTTTTTTTGCATTATCTCTTTTTTCTATGGCTTCGCCTGTCGATTTACTTTCATAAACTTCATTTATGTATTCTTTAAACGTCTTATTAAGCCTTTCAATAGAATTGACACTTTTAACTACTTCACTGTCTGAAGCAAGCTTCTTAAGTATTAAAATGTCATTATCGATATTATTAATTTGAGCCGTAACGTTATCCATATGTGACTTGTTATCTCGATCAATAATGTAATCAGAGAGGTATTGAGGAATTGCTGATGCTGAGTTTTTAATTTCATTGGCTGCTATTGTTGTCTGCACCATATTATCAAAATCTGAAATGAAAGAGCGTAGCAAGTAAAAAGATACAATGCTTACTATTCCCATTACTATTACAATAGAGCTGAATCCAAAAATCATTCTGCCTTTTACCGTTGACAAGAAATTTAGCTTTCCGGCAAGAATTGCTTTTTCTTTAAGTTTATTCAACTTTTTCAAACATATCACCTTCATTTGTAGTTTAGTAGTTCATTAAAAACACTTTAATGATACAAGCACTAACGAAAAGTGACAATATTATACTTTACTCATGAATTTTTTCTTGTAATGCATATTATATCCAAAAATAATCAAAATGTAAACAAAAATTATGTCAATTTGCCGGTAGACTCCATAATTTCCTTCAACAGTGATTGAAATCTGATATTGCTTTTTTTGTCTTTGATTGCAACCCTGAAGAACTTGTCATTCAAGAATCTGAAGTTGCTCGCGTCCCTTATCAATATGCCCTTTTTGCCCATATAGTCTTTAAGTGTACCTACGTTCAGCGAAGGCAGCAATATTTTTATCAGGATAAAGTTTGTCTGCGGTTCAAAGACCTTTAATCCTTTAATACTGCTTAATTCCCTGTAGAACCGTTCTTTTTCCTCTTTAAGCCACTGGGACGTCTTTTCAAGGTATTCCCCACAATTTTCTAAAATCCGGGCGGCGCTGCAGGCCAGCGAGTTTATGGACCAAGGCATCTTTCTATTCCACATTTCCTTTACAAGCCCGGCATTCCCTAGGCCATAGCCCAGCCTGAGTCCGGGGACTGCAAAAATCTTTGTAAAGGCGCGGATTATGAAAAGGTTGTTGAATTCAACCAGGGCATCCTTCATGGAATTGCCGTTTCCCCCGACAGTAAGTTCAATAAAAGCCTCGTCAATGATAAAATATATTCCCCTTGCTGAAGTAAACTTAAGTATTTTATAAAGCTCCTCCCTTGATAATAAAGTTGAGGTTGGATTATTGGGATTACAAAGCATCACGGCATCGTATCCGTACCTGATTTTATCAAGAAGCTCTTCAACAACAAGCTTAAAGTTGTTTTCCTCCTTGAGCTCGAAGAAATCCGTCTCAATGGCTGCAGCATGGGCAGCCTGGGCATATTCGTCAAAGGCAGGGGCAGGGATCAGTATCCTTTTCAGTTTAAGTGTTTCAAACAACAGGTAAATAATCTCCGTGGCGCCGTTACCTGGTATTATGCATTCTTCAGCCACTTTCAGATACCCTGATATGTATTTTTTAAGCTCCGTATATTCAGGATCAGGATAATTCACAATACTGTCAAAACCTGATATCAGCAATTCCTTCAGTCCTTCCGGCAAGCCCAGAGGATTTATGTTGGCGCTGTAGTCCAAAATATCCTCAGCTTTTATGCCATACACTTGTGAAGCCTTGTAAACATTGCCGCCATGTATATGCATTTACATTCTCCCCGCCAATACAACTATTGTTATCAAACCTTCAATAAACACAGTCAAAAAAGCCGCAGCGTACATAAGCCTGATTGTGTCCCGGATATCCTCCCTGTCCAGTTCCTTAACATCGTCGCCTATAGTAGGCTTCTCTACGGCTTGTCCGAAATAAATGTTGGTACCGCCGATTTTAATACCGAGAGCGCCTGCTACCGCGGCTTCCGGATATGCGCAATTGGGACTTTTATGGTTCCGCCTGTCCCGAAGCATTATCCTGAAGCTTTCCTTAAAATTTTTGCCGCAAAACAGAGCCGCAATGGGAATCAACACTCCCGCCAGCCTTGCCGGTATGAAGTTTGCTGCATCGTCAGTTTTTGCGGAAGTTCTACCAAAATTTATATACTTGTCATTCATGTACCCGACCATCGAATCCAGCGTGCTTATTGCCTTAAAGGCATAGACAAGGGGGGCGCCTATCCCGAAAAAGGACCCTATGAAAGCGTAGACCAGCGGGGAAATGACCCCGTCCACCGTATTTTCTGCGGTTGTTTCCACCACTCCGCGAATGATCTCCTTTTCATTTAAACCCTCTGTCTGCCTGCCTACCAGCATGGCAAGCTGCCTTCTGCTCCCTTCCATATCGCCTTCCGAAAGCTTCCTGTATACCTTTCCTGCCTCATCTGCCAGGCACTTTGCCGCCAGTGAGGAATATATGAAGTAAATGTTCATAATATGAAACAGGACAGGATTAGCCAGCCAGGCAATTTCTAAAACGAAGTACACAAGCAGGAAGGTTACTGTTACCACAAACAGCATGAGAAAAGTACCTCCTGCCCTTTCATACCTTACCCTGGTTTCCGTATCGCCGGGTGCAAACATTTCAATCCGCTTCCTTATTAATCTCTCCGTCCTTTGGATAAGCCATCCGATAAACCTCACAGGATGCGGAAACCAATACGGATCTCCTAAAACCAGATCAAGAACAAAGGCTATAAATACATCAAGCAGCAGCAATGTAAGCAATTTTTATTCCTCCTCCAAACTGCCAGGCTGTTTCTGAGAGTATCTATTCTGCCGGAACGTTCCTTAGAGTGAAAAAAACTTTCCTCCGCTTCTCAGGACTGTGTTCAAAATTCTTTTATAATTTTATAAATCCTCTCCATATCCAGGTTGTTTCTTAGCAGGTCGGCAAGCTTGTCGTACTGCTCCTCCTTGAATTCCCTGAAGCTCCTGACAATGCCGTCTGCCTTTCCAAGGCCCTTTCTTTTCCTCAGGTTGTTTATAAGCCCCATGGTAAAATCCATATTGTCAAATATTCCATGGATATACGTGCCCAGCACATCCCCGTTCCTTACCCCGTCCACTTTCACGGCATGCTGTCCAAGGACTGAGCTTATGGTCAGGTACGGAGAGCACCCTTCCAGATATTCAGTGGTACCCATATGTATTTCATAGCCTTCAACCACAGTGCCGTCAAGTCCTTCCAAAATGCCGTCATTTCCGGTTATTGAAGCCTTTACCTGCGTTGTAACCTTCTCCTTCCGGAAAACGGTTTTCATATTCAGAAGGCCAATACCCGCAATCTTTTCAATATTTGATTCTGTATGGAAAGGATCCGCTATCTCCGTTCCCAACATCTGGTACCCGCCGCATATGCCAAAAATAACCGTACCTGCGCGGTAAAGCCTGTAAATTGCGTTCTCAATGCCTGATTTCCTGACAAACAGAAGATCTTCAATGGTGTTTTTCGAGCCCGGAAGGATTACCATATCCGGATTTCCAAGGTCCTCCGCCCTCTCAACATACCTGACCCTGGCTCCATTAATGTTTTCCAGGGCGTTGAAATCAGTAAAGTTTGATATATGAGGCAGCTTTATAACAGCTATGTCTGTTTCCATGCAGTTTGCATCCATTTTTTGGTTAAACCTTTCGGCAAGGCTGTCTTCATCTTCTATGTTCAGTCTTGTATATGGAATTACTCCCAGGACAGGTACCTTGATTATATCTTCCAGCATCTTTATGCCAGGCTCCAGTATCTTGATGTCCCCCCTGAATTTGTTTATAATCACGCCTTTAACCCTGGCCTTTTCAGCTTCTGTCAAGAGCAGCATGGTTCCTGCCAGTGAAGCGAAAACCCCTCCCTTGTCTATATCGCCTACAAGGATCACAGGCGCATCAGCTATCTCAGCCATTCCCATGTTTACAATATCTTTGTCCCTAAGGTTTATTTCAGCTGGGCTTCCGGCTCCTTCAATGACTATAATGTCATATTTTTCAGCAAGCCCGTTGTATATACTGCGGACCATTTCCGCAAGCTGCGGTTTGAACTCATGGTACTCGGCGGCTGACATATTGCCGTATACTTTACCGTTGATTATCACCTGTGCCTTCTTGTCGGTAGTCGGTTTCAGAAGTATCGGGTTCATTTCCACAGAAGGCTCTATACCTGCAGCCTCTGCCTGTACTACCTGGGCCCTTCCCATTTCCTTCCCTTCACTTGTTATGAAGGAATTTAAAGCCATGTTCTGGGATTTGAAAGGCGCCACCCTGTATCCATCCTGGCGGAATATCCTGCACAAGCCTGCTGCAATAAGGCTTTTACCTACAGATGATGCCGTACCCTGTATCATAATGCTTTTTGCTTTCATATAAAAATCCACCTCTTATCTCTTATCCCTAATCCGTCATCCCTTGTCTCTTGTCCCTGATACATTAATCCTTTTTCTATAAAACCTTCCTGCAATTCTTGCCTTAAACCTTGGCTCCAAACCGCAGGCAGTTTTCAACAAATCGTCCGGCAAAGCCCGGATTGCTCCAGAAGTGAAGATGCGGATATCCTGCCAGCAGGTTATGCAATTTATATCCACATTTCCATATCCTTGCTTCACCGTTTCTTCTGCTTTTTTTAATACTGAAGCAGGCAGGAATGCCTCCTTCAACCTCGGTAACCGAGTAATGGAATTCATGCGCCCTGATTTTATCGCCCCTTGCCGCAAGGATATTGTCCTCAACAACATCTATTTCAATATATCCGAACCTTTGCAATGACCCGGTCATTTTGCTTAGGCCAGGTATCACCCCGGCCATGTCAAATTTCTCTCCACCACCGTTTATAATGCCTTCCGACAGGTACATAAACCCGCCGCACTCGGCGTAAGTGGGCAGGCCTTCACTGATCCGGTTCTTGATACACTCCCTCATTTCCACGTTCTCTTCGAGCTGAGCTGCAAAAACTTCAGGGTAACCGCCGCCCAAATAAAGCCCGTTGATTCCGTCAGGGAGCCGGGTGTCTCCAAGAGGGCTGAAATATACCAGCTCCGCTCCCAGCATTTCCAGCAAATCCAGGTTGTCCCTGTAGTAGAAATTGAAGGCCTTATCTTTGGCTACGGCAATTCTTGCTCCGGGGGGAAGGGGCTTTATGGCAAAACGGGTGTCCTTTTCAAAGCTTTCGTCGGCAATTTTATTGTGCGTTACACCTTCTGCTGCAATCTTCAGCAGGAGTTCCAAGTCAACAGTTTTTCTCAATTCCTCCGTCAACAGGTCGATTTTCTGCCGCAAATCCTTTATTTCACCTTCGGGAACAAGTCCAAGGTGCCTGCTTGCCAGCGTTACTTCAGGCATGCTCTTTAAATAACCAAGCACGGAAATACCCAGATGTTCCTCAATCATTTCCTTCAGCATCCTGAAGTGTGCTTCACTGTTTATGTTGTTTATAATCACGCCCCTGACCTTTGCATCCCTGTCAAAATCCATAAACCCCTTAATAAGGGGAACTATGCTCAGGGACATGCCTTCACCGTTTACCACAAGAATTACCGGTGCGCCGACTATCCTGGCCACATGGGCAGTGCTTCCCCCGTCGGAATATCCGCCATAGCCGTCGTACATTCCCATGACTCCTTCTACCACGGCAATATCGGCATTACCTGTATTTCTGGAAAAAAGGTACGCGACGGTACTCTCATCCAGCATCCAGCTGTCCAGGTTTCTTGACGCATTGCCTGTAATAAAGGTGTGAAACATCGGGTCAATATAGTCTGGTCCCACCTTAAAAGGCTGCACCCGTAAGCCTTTAGCCGTCAAAGTGCCCATTATTCCGGTTGATACCGTTGTCTTGCCGCAGCCGCTGTTTGTTCCGGCTATTACAATTCTGGGTATGCTCATATTAATGCACCTGCTTCCAATATTCCAATAGTAATCCAACTGTTAATCCAGCGACCGTATCCTGTCTGCAATAATATCCGCTATCCTGTCGTCATCTCCGAGATGCCGGCTTATCTTTATTTCGATACCAGGATATTTACGCTTTATTTCATTAACCTCATTAGGAATATCCTCGGTTACATGGACCCCGTCAAACAGGAACATGGGAACAACCTTGATTTTCGTCGCACCCTTTTTAACAAGGTAATCTATGCCGGCTTCAAGGTTTTGTTCCGAAAATTGCAGATAAGCAGGATAAATCAGGCTTTCACCAATTTTTCTCTTCACTTTGTCTGTCAGTGAGTTCAAAATCCTCTCAGTTTCCGTTCTTTTACTGCCATGTGCCAGAATTAAGACTCCATCCATTGACATATTCCTTTCTTTCAAAGTATTGTTAGTTTTCTTTCTCCCTGAGTGATGAAAATACGCTATCCAGGCATTCTATCGTAATTTCTATATCTTCACGGCTGTGGGCGCTTGAGACAAACAAAGCCTCAAACTGTGACGGAGCCACATATATGCCCCTTTCAAGCATGCCGGCAAAATAAGCTGCAAAACGCTTTGTATCCGATTTTACGGCTGATTTGTAATCCCTGACAGGCCCGGCTGTAAAGAAAGCGCTCAGCAGCGAACCAACCCTGTTTACCGTCAAAGGAATTTCATATTTTCTGCCTGTCTCCACAAACGCCTTTTCCAGCAATTCTGCTTTTGCTGCGATTTCCACGTATATACCCGGGTTGTTTTTCAATATTCTGAGTGTGGCAATGCCTGCCGCCATTGCTATTGGATTGCCTGAAAGGGTACCGGCCTGGTAAACAGGTCCTGACGGGGATATCATGCTCATGATTTCCTTTTTGCCCCCGTAAGCTCCCACCGGCATTCCGCCTCCTATGATCTTTCCGAACACGGTTATGTCAGGCTCGATGCCGTAGTACCCTTGAGCACCGCCGTAAGCTACCCTGAAACCTGTAATTACCTCGTCAAAAATCAGCAGGGCGCCGTATTTTTTCGTTAAATCCCTCAGCTGCTGCAAGAAGCCGGTATCAGGGGGAACGACTCCCATGTTTCCGGCCACAGGCTCTACAATTACAGCCGCGATTTCGTTTCCAAAGGTGTCGAAAATCTGCCGTACTTCATTAAGGTCATTATATGACGCAGTCAGGGTATTTCTTGCATAATCCCCCGGTACTCCTGCGCTGTCGGGAACTCCCGTTGTAAGAGCTCCTGAACCTGCTTTGACCAGAAGCCCGTCAGCATGTCCATGGTAGCAGCCTTCAAATTTAAGAATTTTATCCCTTCCCGTGAAACCTCTTGCCAGCCTTATGGCGCTCATAACCGCTTCAGTGCCCGAGTTAACCATTCTGACCATTTCAACAGACGGCACTGCGTCGCATATTAGCTGTGCAAGCTCCACTTCCTTTTCGGTTGGCGCTCCAAAACTTGTCCCATATTCGGCTGCTTTTTTTATCTCCTCAATTACTTCCTCCCTGGCGTGTCCAAGGATCATCGGCCCCCAGGAACCAACATAATCTATAAATTCATTTCCGTCTGCGTCAGTAACTCTGCTACCTTTTGCTTTCGTTATGAACAGGGGTGTCAAACCTACTGCTTTGAAAGCCCTTACCGGGCTGTTCACCCCACCGGGAATGATTCTTTTTGCTTTTTCGAAAAGCTCGGCTGATTTTGAATTGTTCATATGCTCAACTCTCCTTTTTTAACCGGCTAACCACCTGGCCAGTTGTTTTGCATAATAGGTTATGATAATTTTTGCTCCGGCTCGCCTTATTGCCGTAACTGACTCAAGCACCGCCGCTTTTTCATTGATCCAGCCGTTATTAGCAGCAGCCTTGATCATGCAATATTCTCCGCTTACCTGGTAGGCCGCAACAGGCAGGTCCACCCTTCTGCTGATTTCGTTTATTACGTCAAGATAAGCCATTGCCGGCTTCACCATGACGATATCCGCTCCTTCAGCTATATCAATCTCTACCTCGCGGATTGCTTCCTTCAGATTTGAATAATCCATCTGATAGGTTTTCCTGTCACCAAATGCTGGCGCGGAATGGGCCGCATCCCTGAAAGGCCCGTAAAAAGCCGATGCATACTTTGCACTGTATGCCATTATGGCTTTGTCCTCGTAACCATTGGCATCAAGAAGCCTTCTTATTGCGCCGATCCTTCCGTCCATCATGTCAGAGGGCGCAACGATATCTGCACCGGCCTCTGCATAGCTCAACGCGGATCTGGCTATAAGTTCAACTGATTTATCGTTCAATATCCTTCCATCTTCGACCACACCGCAGTGTCCATGGCTTGTATATTCACAAAGGCAGACGTCGGCAATAAGAAGCAGCTCAGGAAATGACTTTTTCGCCTCTCTCAGGGCTCTTTGAATGATTCCGTCTTCGGAATATGCGCCTGAACCCACTTCATCCTTGAAGTCCGGAACGCCAAAGAGCAGGACGCCTGGTATTCCCAGGCTCTGCACCTCTTCCAGTTCTTCCAGGAGCATGTCTATGGACAAATGATAGACACCGGGCATGGAGGGCACTTCTTTCTTTACGTCCCTGCCTTCAACTATGAACAGGGGATAAACAAGGTCGTCCACAGAAACCCTTGTTTCCCTTACAAGCCTTCTCATAGTGTCATTTACCCTAAGCCTTCTCGGCCTTTTGATTAATTCCATTATCCTACCTCCTCAACCAGTTTTTCCACCAGGCCATCAATGGTATACCTATCTGCGACAGCAGTAACTTTTAAGCCGCTCTCCTCAGCTGTTTTAGCCGTTACGGGCCCAATGCACAAAACTTTAATTCCGGAAGTTTTACTGATATTCTCTTGCCCCAGTATCGATACAAAATTCCTTACGGTCGACGAACTGGTAAAGGTAATATAATCTATGCCGCCCTCTTCAATCATCTCAAGTATGTCTTCCCTGCGTCCGTCTCCAAGTACAGTCCTGTATACAATGAGGTCCTCAACTTCGTAGCCTTTTGCCTTGAGCCCTTCCACCAGCTTTTTGTCGGAAAGGTTCCCCCTTGCAAGAAGTATTTTGGGACTATCCCCTCCGGACGGCGGAAAACCTTTCAAAAGTTCTCTGTTTGTATATTTTTCAGGCACATAGTCAACGTTCAGGCCGTATTTATTGAGCGCCTCCATGGTTGCTTCACCAATAGCTGCCAGTTTGACCCCTGCCAGGGACCTTATATCTATCCTGTTTGTCATCATGCGCCCGAAAAATGCTTTTACACCGTTCTCACTTGTAAAGACCAACCATTCATACCCGGGCAGCCGTTTCAATACCTGATCAAAATGCGTAAAATCCTCCGGTCCTTCTATTCTGATGGTGGGGAACTCTATGGCCATGCCGCCCAGTTCCTCGATTTTGTCAACAAGCTTGCTGGCCTGTTCCCTTGACCTTGTCACAATTATTCTCTTCCCGGTAAGCTTTCCTCTTGGAAACCAGTCCAGTTTGCCATTCAGGGAAACAACATCGCCGATCACAGTAATTGCAGGCGACCTTACACCTGCTTCGGCTGCTTTTTGTGCAATGTCTTCAAGGGTGCCTGTGATTTTGCGCTGTTCGGAAGTTGTACCCTTTTCAATAACCGCTGCGGGAGTCCCCCTGTCCTTTCCGTTGTCAATCAGGCTTTGGCATATTTCCGGCAGGCTCTTTACACCCATCAGGAACACCAGGGTTCCTCTTAACCCGGCCAACTCCCCGTAATCTACCAGGCTGTTTTCTTTATCCGGCCTCTCGTGGCCTGTAATTACATGAAAGGACGAACAGAAATCCCTGTGGGTAACTGGTATTCCTGCGTAAGCAGGCACTGCCACCGCAGAAGTCACACCCGGTACTATTTCAAACTCGATGCCATTCTCGCGCAGGGCTTCAGCCTCTTCACCGCCTCGTCCGAACACAAAGGGGTCTCCTCCCTTAACCCTGGCAACAACCTTGCCCTCCAGCGCTTTTTCCACCAGGATACCGTTTATTTTCTCCTGG
The DNA here is from genome assembly GCA_012840535.1 of Clostridiaceae bacterium. GTDB lineage: Bacteria > Bacillota > Clostridia > Acetivibrionales > DUMB01 > DULF01. Next base: position 62,883 of record DULF01000049.1, on the reverse strand, counting down.
GAAACCGCATGAAGGCCGGGAATTTTGCCCACATATATGAGTTCCGCATCTTTTCGCGCAAATCCCAGTATCCTGTCGCTTACCAGCCTGTCATACACAATTACGTCAGCCCTGCTTATACATTCTATTGCTTTGAGGGTTATAAGCTTGTAGTCACCCGGACCTACTCCTGTAATATATACTTTTCCCGGCATTTTATCCTCCCTGTGTTTTTAACTGATATTATTATTTTGTGGCTTGTTTTATAGCTGACAGCCTAAAGCCACCTGTATTGATTCTTTAATGTATTACTTTAAAATTTTTTATTTAGTGAAATTGCTTTAAAATCATCCCAGCAAGCATCCTGCCAAGATTTTCGGCATCGTATTTGCTGCCTTCAGTCTCGGCCTTAAAAACCCTGCTCCTGTCTTCCAGGGCCAGCATCCCTTTTATTCTCATAATGTCGCCTTCTATAGCCGCATAAGCTCCCATGGGTACAGTACATCCACCGTTCAGCCCTATCATGAAAGCCCGTTCAGCCAGCGCTGCATAGAAGCTGTCAGAATCATGCACACTGTCCATAAGGTAGTCAAGCGCATCGCATTTTCTTGCCTCTATTGCCAGGATCCCCTGCCCTACTGCCGGTAAAACTTCATTGGTATCAAAATATTCAAAACAGTAGTCACAATCAGTTATGCCAAGCCGTTTAAGGCCTGCAGCCGCAAGCACAATGGCATCGTATTCCCCGTCTTTGAGCTTTTTCAACCTGGTTAGCACATTACCCCTCAGGATTTTATACACCATTCCGGGCCTTATACAGGATATCTGTACTTCCCTTCTCACACTGCTTGTACCGATAACGGCACCATCCGGCAAGTCCCTGAGCTTTCTCCCGTCCACAGTCACCAGGACATCCCTGGGATCCTCACGTTTTGAAACAGCCACAATATCCAGTTCTTCAGGAAGCTGCGCCGGCATGTCCTTCAGGCTGTGCACTGCAAAGTCAATTTCCCCGTTGATTAATGCGTGCTCCAGCTCCTTGATAAAAAGGCCTTTGCCTCCGACCTTGTCAAGCCGGTCATTCAGCAGAATATCGCCCTTCGTCGTGTAGCCCTTTATTTCAAATTCAAGTTCAGGATGCTTCTTTTTTATCTCATTCACAACCCATAGGGTCTGCACCATGGCAAGCTTGCTTTCACGGCTGCCTACTCTTATCACTCTGCTCATTTTCTCATACCTCATATGTATTGTTTAATTATACTGTCTAATTTTCCCTTAATTTGCTCTTCTGTAAAATTATGATTCCATTTGAATGCTTCATTAAGCATTTCATCCATTGCTTTTTTTCTCTTATGGGGATCTGGTATCCCATCCAACGCTTTTTCTCTGAATTCCTTCAAATGCTTCAAAATATCACCGTAGTGACATGAAATAATCTCTTCTATCCTTTCTCTTATTCTCTTTGCAAAAGCAGGGTAACTTCCGGAAGTGGTTATACCAATTACAAGGTCCTCCCTCCTCACTATTGAAGGAAATGTAAAAGTGCATTCTTCCGGTGAATCAGCCACATTGACAGGTATGTTCCTGTTTACTGCATCGTCATGCACCTTTCTGTTTGTTTCCCTGTCGTGCGTTGCTGCGATTGCCAGGTACGCCCCTTCCAGGTCCTCTGTCCGGTACTCCCTTTCAACTATCCTGATGCTGCCCGATAAAGCAAGTTCTTCAAGCTGTTTGCATATATCAGGGCTTATTACCACTATATCGGCGCCAAACGTGAGAAGCGCCCTGGCTTTCCTTGCAGCTACATTTCCGCCGCCCACGCAGACGCATTTCTTGCCGCTAAGATCTATAAACAGCGGGAAAAGCGCCATTTACACCACCGTCCTCCTGTGTACGATATGGTTTTCAACATATTTAATGACCTCATCTATGTCGCTCACTGTTTCGCCGTAATTAACATCCGGCTTCTTTATCAGGATAACGTAAATGCCTGCTCTCCTTGCCGCCTTTAGCTTGTTATCCACACCGCCGGCATTTCCGCTGTCTTTTGTCACCAGGATACGCGCATTACAATGTTTTATCATTTCATAGTTCATTTCTTCGGAAAAGGGCCCTTTAATGGCTATGATGTTTGACGCGGTCAACCCTGCCGCCTCGCATTTCGCAATTACTCCGCTTTCAGGCAAAACCCGTGCAAAAAGCCTCTCTTTATAGTGAGGAACGTTTCTTGTAAACACCTCAAGATTGTTGCTGCCGATTGTCAGAAAGATGTTCCCGTTAAGCTCTGCTGCCTTCTTAGCTGCCTGCAGGTAATCATCAACATGGATGACTTTCTCTGATTCAGGAATTATTACTCCCTTCCGTTCAAATCTCAGGTAGGGTATATTTACAGCTGTACAGGCTTTTATCGAGTTGACGGAAACCTCCCGTGCAAACGGATGGGATGCGTCTACAAGGCATTTGGGTTTTGACCGTACCAGCAAATCGGCAATTTCCGCTTCCGACAATCTTCCCTGGTAAACTTCAAGCCTGGGATGGCTTGAAAGAAGCTGGCTTCCATATCCTGTTGCCACGGTTGCCGCCACGCTTATATCCTTCATCAGGAGCCTTTCGATAATCTGCCTTGCATCAGATGTCCCCGCTATAACCAAAACATCCGCCATCTTATCACCCTTTTCCTTGCATTGTTATATCTTTTCAGCACATTGCCGTTACACTGCGTACCCTCTTTTTTACACGTCATAACCTCTTGGAGTTATCATCCTGCCGTTTTCAGTATAGGTCTGCGAATTTCCAATCAAAACCACCGTAAACATATCAATTTCATTATCCGGCATGTCTTCGAGGGTGGTTATGACACTGGCCTGATCAGGCCTTCCGGCATTTCTGACAATGCCAACGGGAGTCTTTGAATCCCTGTATTTCAGGACTATCTCCCTGGCTATGTTTATATAGTCGCTGCGGTTTTTACTTTTCGGATTATAAAGGCAAATGACAAAGTCACCCTGTGCAGCGCATTCGATTCTTTTGCAGATCAGCTCCCATGGGGTCATAAGATCGCTTAAACTGATTACGGCAAAGTCATGCATAAGCGGGGCTCCAAGAACAGCCGCTGCTGCCGACGCCGCGGTAATTCCCGGGATCACTTCCACATCAACGACACTGCCTGACTTATTGACGACCTCCAGCATGATTCCGGCCATTCCATAAATTCCGCTGTCCCCGCTGCTGACAAGCGCAACATTGTATCCTTCCAGGGCCTTTTCAAGCACCAGCCTGCAGCGTTCAACCTCCCTTGTCATCCCCGACCGTATAAACTGCTTGTCCGGAAAGTAATCCTGTATCAGATTAATGTATGTGTTGTAGCCTACAACCAGGTTCGCGTCCTCAATTGCTTTCCTGGCTCTCGGGGTCATATCCAAAAGTCCCCCCGGTCCCATTCCTACCACAAAAATCCTGCCCATTACTTCACCTCAAGTTGTTCATTCTTAATGATGTTATCCAGGCATTTAAAATAGATTTCCATTTCTTCCTTGCTGGCACATTTCCTTACGTTAAAAACAAAGGTATTCAAAATGCTTTTTACAATGTTGATAATTGATGCTTTCACAGTTTCCACATCTTCGCTGCTGGCGGTTTTCAACTTTGCGACGGTTTGCTGTATTTTCCTGTCCAGCAGTTCTCCCGTATATCTCTGGATTTCTTTGACTACAGGTAAAACTTCCCTGAAATCATACCATTTTTGAAATTCAAAGACGGACTGGTCAATAATTTCATCAGCCCGTGACACCTCAAGCATCCTAAAGTCAATATTCCTCTCCACGGTAAGTTTAAGGTCGTCCATATTAAAATAACCGGTATTGGGCATATCCTTTATGGATACGTCAATATCCCTGGGTACAGCAAGATCGATAAAAGCCCGTTGTATTACATCAGTCAGGGATTTTTCAAGCATGTCCCTGGTAATGGTATAATGAGGGCTTGTCGTGGAACTTATTACTATGTCGCATTTGTTTATCACATTATACCTGTCATCGTAGTTTACAGCCTTAACATTGGGTAACCCTTCAGCTATTACATCCGCCTTTCCGTGGGTCCTGTTGCAGACGTAAACCATTCCTATCCCTTTTGACAACAAGTTTTTCAATGCGATCCTGCCTATCTTGCCTGTCCCGATAATGAGGGCAGTTTTGTCTTCCAGGTTTCCGCCAAAGTAATCGGATAACAGCTTTACCGCAAGTGACGCCACCGAAAGGGAATTTTTGGAAATGCCGGTATAGGTCTTTACCTTTTTCGCCGCCGTCACTGCCTCCCTGAAAAGGCCGTTTAATATACTGCCGCTTGCTCCCGCCTCCATTGCCAGCTCACAGGCTGTCTTCACCTGTCCGAGTATCTGGTCCTCGCCAAGCACCATGGAGTCAAGCCCGCTTGCCACCTTGAAAAGATGCTTTACAGCCTTAGTACTGCTGTAGAAGTAAAAATATTTTTTATATTCAAAAATATCAAGCCCTTTCAAGTCACAAAGGCACTTTTCCACAATCTCGCCGTTGAAGAAGTTGGAGTGGGAATAAACGTACACTTCGGTTCTGTTGCAGGTTGACAACAGGACACACTCATCTACGGAATCATGCTTTTTCAGCTCGCCCAGGACCGTTGCATGTTCTTCTTTTGTAAAGCTAAGCTTTTCCCGTATTTCAAGTGGTGTTTTTTTATAGTTGATTCCTGTCACAAATATGTTCATATTGCAAAAACCATCTCCTCCTCTGCAAGTGCAAGAGTTATGCCGTTATAAACGGTTTTTGGGCGGATCAGCTTCGTTCCTGCCTCTGCTCCGGCAAGCACGGCGCATGCTTCCGCTACACTGCCTACTCCGGTGATTTTTCTTACAAATTCCGAAGCGGGAAACCGGCTCTCCACTCTTTTGATTTCACTGGCCGGAAACGTTCTGAATGGTATTCCGGTTTCTTCGGAAAATTCATTAATTCCTTTTTCCCCTGATTTTAAATCAATTGACGCCATGCAACGTACGGACAGCAGGCTCTTCCTGCTTTTTTTCAGAAAATCCGTTACTGCATCCTGTATTTCGTGTTTTGTCTTTCCTTTTTTACACCCAATACCTAAAATAAGGTTTTTAGGCCTTAAATAAAGCACCTTTTCAGCAATGGCCGGGGTATCAGTCCTGTTTGATAAAACAACTCCGGCTTTGCAGCGATTTTCCGGATTATACGGCACAATATTCTCCGGAAGCTCCCCGTTAATCCTGCAATCGCTGAAGAAGCAAACCTTGCCCCCGTTAACCAGCTCGGAGCTTATATACCTCAAACTGTCTATATTTTCAATGACACAATCATTCATCACTGCCAGTTCATCGAAAGCAACTACACCGTTAATGTCTGTCGCCGTGGTTATAACCGGAACAGCGCCTGTAACAGCGGCAACTTTCCCTGCCAGCCTGTTTGCACCGCCGATATGGCCCGAAAGGAGGCTTATGGCGAACCGCCCCAGTTCGTCCACCACAACCACAGCAGGATCCGACTGCTTATTCTTTAAATACGGCGCGATGCTTCTTACAACTATCCCGCAGGCCATGATACAGATCAAGGCCTCATATTCAAAGAATGCCCTTTTAATCACATCCTTAAAAGTAGCGGCAAAAGGGTGTGCAAGGACAAGCTGCCCGTTCACGGCGACCCTGTCATACACCTCATTCTTGGCAATGATATCTGCGTTCAGCGCTTGTCCTATTTTTACAGCCAGTTCCTTTCCGTTTTTCGTAAGTGCGATAACAGCAGTTTTCATTCCCGTGCACTCCTGAATTCATGTGAAAAGCTTTTATCATAAAGCTTTGAAAGCTCATATTCATCTCCCAGGAAGTTGCCTACCACAACAAGAGCAGTCTTCTTTATGCCTTCCGCTCTAACCTTGCCTGCAATATCCGCTAAAGTCCCCCTGACAATTTTCTGCTCAGGCCAGCTTGCTTTATATACAACAGCTACAGGGGTGTTTTCTTCATACCCGGCTTTAAGCCTTGATACCAGTTCATCAATCATGCCTATGCTGAGAAAAATGACCATTGTCGCTTTATGTGCGGCAAGAGCTTCTATTCTTTCTTCCGAAGGCACCTCTGTCCTTCCCTCCATCCGCGTGAGTATGACAGTTTGTGTAACGCCGGGCAGTGTATACTCCTTTTTCAACGCTGCAGCAGTTGCCAAAAAAGAACTTACACCTGGAATAACTTTATATTGAATACCATGCCTGTCAAGCGCATCCATCTGCTCCCTGACAGCGCCGTAAATTGACGGGTCTCCGGTATGGAGCCTTGCGATTTTTTTGCCTTCCTTAACTCCCTTGACCATTATCTTCAGCACTTCATCCAGTGTCATTCCGGCGCTGTTATATATTTGGGCTGAGGGTTTGCAGTACTTCAAAAGCTCCTTATTTACCAGGGAGCCTGCATATATTACGATATCTGCCTCTTCAATGTGCTTTTTTCCTTTAACTGTTATCAGTTCCGGATCTCCGGGTCCTGCACCTATGAAATATACCATGGCCTATTTAACCCCTTTTCTCTTTACAATCATTGTGGTAAAGTAACTTAATTTTTTTCCGGATGCTTCCTTAAGGTCATATTCGATTGTTTCATCCGGGAACCCGCATTTGCTTACAAGGACCGCTTTGTCCAAAAGTCCTATATCATTTAGTTTGTTCGTTATCTTTGGTAAATTCCTTGACACCTTCATCAATACCACATTTTCGCAGCTTGCAATAATGGCATCCAGGTTTTCGCATTCATAGGCTGAAGGTACCACTGCAAAAGCTTCCCTGTTCTCAGCCAGGCTTATTCCAAGCCTTGCGGCTGCTGCGCAGAAGGATGTTATCCCTGGAATTATTTCTGTATCATATCCCATGCGTTCAATTTCTTTGTGAATATACATGTAAGTGCTGTAAACGGTAGGGTCCCCAAGTGTAATAAAGGCAACATCCTTTCCCCCGTCAAGCTTTGCTTTGACTTCCGATACGGAATTGCTCCAGCTTTTTTCCAGTACCTCCGAATCAAAGCTCATGGGAAAAAACAGCTCAAGAATAGCTTTTTTCATGTCAAGTACACCTTCCACAATCGACAGCGCCACACTTTCCTTATCTGAAGCTGTCTTGGGTATGGCGATATAATCCACCGTCTCAAGTATCCTTTTCGCTTTTAATGTAACAAGTTCCGGATCCCCCGGTCCAACTCCCACTCCGTACAATTTTCCAGGCACAATCATTCTCCTTTTTCTGCAACAGTTTTTCCGCGCTAACAATATTCCGCGCTTATTTTTTCTGTTATGTACTGATTTTTCTACACTTGTTTTTCCGCGCTGATGATGTAAACCGGATTCAAAGCTGTCATTATATGTTTTTCCCCGGCCTCCCTGTCACGCGAAACCGATAAATTAATTATCTCAATATCGCCAAAACCTCTTTTCTTTAACCCTTCAATGATTTCACAGGTTGATTCTATCGTCACTGTATTTGCCACAACCCGGACATCCCGGCATTCCCTGTGGATCCAGTCAAGGATTTCTTCCATATGGCCGCCTGTCCCGCCGATAAATATTCTGTCAGGTTTCGGAAGTCCTTTTAATGCTGCCGGAGCCTCACCATTTACAATTGTTATATTCCGTACACCGAACTTCCCAGCGTTTTTTTCTATCAGCCCGACGCCTTCACCGTCCTTTTCTATTGCAAAGACCTGCCCGTACCTGCAAACCAGTCCGCACTCAACGGAAACGGAACCTGTACCCGCACCAATGTCATATACTATGCTGTCATTTTTCAGCCTGAGTTTTGATATAGACACTGAGCGGATTTCTTCCTTTGTCATTGGAACATCTCCTCTTATGAACAGGTGGTCCGGTATTCCCGGCGTTGAATACTCCCACCGGGAGGGTGTTGAAATTTCCCTTTGGGATTGAGCGCCGGTTATGTCGCCGTTGTGTTGTATAATCATAAGCGACAGGTTGCCAAAGGTCTTTTTCCCTATTTCATCGGGACTGCCGACAGTAATCCTCTCATTTTCATATGAAAGGTTTTCACCCACAGCCACAACAGCGTTATTTAGCCCCAGTTCGGCCATTTTACGGCATATTGCGTCCGGCGACTGCACACCTCCCGTGAAAACCGCTGTTTTCCTGTTGGCCTTGATTATGTCATACAGCTGTGACTGCTGCCTGCCGTGTACGCTTGTAATTGCAATGTCGTTCCAGCATATGTGCAGCTTACTACAAAAATATTGAAGTGAACTTATCCCCGGAACAACTTCCATTTCAACTTGAGGAAGATTCTCTTTCAAAGAGGACATAATGCCGTAGAGCCCCGGATCCCCGCTGGCCAGCACGGCTATGCGCTTTTTTTCGATATTGCCCCTTATGTAGTTGTATATTTCATCAAGATTATTACCTATTACCAGCATTTCCTTGGACAGATGGGCATAAGGCTCCAGATTTCTTCTGCCTCCTATCAGCACATCACAGTTTTCAATAAGTTCTCTGGCAGCCGGGTGAACAAGTTTCTCAGAACCCGGTCCCATTCCAATAACATACAGCTTATTTCCCATGTCCGCACCTTATCCTCTCTGTTCTTTAAATTCCTCAATCAATTCTTCCGCTACCCTGTCCATTGCCAGCAAATTATCCGCCGCGTCGAACATGACAGCTCCCACCCTTATTTTCTTAAAAGTGTATTCCATACATCTTTCTGCCGCGTTTTCAACTATCCTTTTGTAAACGCCTTTTAACCCGCTTTTATTGATAATGTCCATAGCTGCTTCCGTTGTCCTGCATTGGTATATACTGCTTACTACCTGCTGCGGGGCCCCTTCAAGAGCTGAATAAGCAGCCATAATCTCCATCCTTGCGTCGGCTACCCTGCTGTGAGTGTGAAAAATACCGGCTGCAATCTTTACCAGTTTGCCAGGATGGCCCGCAATTATCAGCTTCTCAAATCCATACTCCACAGCTTTGTCAAGCATGAATCCCGCAAAATTGCTTATCTTTATGATTAAACCGCTGTTTAGCTGCAGTTTGCCAGTCACAAAAGCTTCACCGTAATTTCCGAAAATGAAAACCGCTTTTTTTGAGCCCTTTGCAGCAAGTATGCTCAAATCCAGGGCCAGCGACTCCTTCCACGCTTCTTCGGACATCGGTACCACAATCCCGGAAGTGCCCAGTATGGATATGCCACCGACTATGCCAAGCCTTGGATTGTAGGTTTTTTCTGCCACCTCACGGCCTCCCGGGACACTAAGCTTAATCTCAACTCCCATACCCTGCGGAAGCACCTCGCCCACTTCCTTTAAAATCATCTTCATGGGAACCGGGTTGATAGCCGGCTGTCCGACAGGCACCTTCAGCCCCGGCAGAGTTACTCTCCCGATACCTTCCCCAGCGACTACGGAAATCCCTGGTAACTTGCAAGGGCTGGCTTCCGCAAAGACCTTCAGGCCGTTTGTAACATCAGGGTCATCCCCGCCATCCTTGGTGACGGAGCATTTGGTGAAGTTTTCTGCAATTTCTATATTATTGACATCAAGTTTCAGCCTTTTCCCTGCCGGAGTATCAATTTCAACGGTACACAGCGCCTTTCCTGAAACAAGCATGTAAGCAGCGGCTTTTGCCGCAGCTGCAGCGCAGGAACCGGTCGTGTATCCCTTTCTGTATCTTTTCCCTCCGATAACTACACAATCATCCATAGGCATCTCCATATAACCCTCTAAAGTCAGTCTCTGCCCATCATATAAAGTATTGCGTTTACTATTGCCGCCGCCACACTGCTGCCGCCTTTCCTGCCCTCGGTTATAATATATGGAACCCTGAGCTTTTTTATCAGCTCCTTGGATTCAACCACATTTACAAAGCCCACAGGTACTCCTACAATCAGGGCAGGATTTACAGCGCCTTCTTTTATAAGTTCATAGAGCCTGATCAACGCCGTTGGGGCATTTCCCACAGCATAAATTTTGATATTGGGATTTTCAGCGGCTTTTTCCATGCATAGCGAAGCCCTGGTTACATTTCCGGCTTTGGCTCCTGCAGCAATATCTTCATCATCCATGAAGCAGTAGGCCTTGCCTCCATATCTTGTAAGGTATCTCTTGTTAATTCCGGCAAGCGCCATTTTTGTATCCGTTACCAGGCTGCAGCCGCCTCTGATGGCGTTAAATGCGCTTTCAACAGCATCCTCGCTTATATTGATCAGGTCTGCGTATTCGAAGTCAGCAGTAGTGTGTATCACTCTTTTTATTATTGGTTCATGTTCCTTCCTGAACTTCCTGTCCCCCAGGATACCCGATATTATTTCAAAGCTTCTTTTCTCAATTTCATCTGGTTTCACTATTTCAATGCCATCTAGCATATTTTTATCACTCCTGTTTTCGTCTTTTCACAAACAGCCTGAATGCCTGTTCTTCCAGTCCTTAAGTGCAGCCCGCGCTTCAGATATTGTATTTGCCGAAGTATCCAGGTCAAAATCGTCCTTTTCACTTAGTATTTCCATCAAATGTCCTATCCTTGGCAGCCTCAGCCTTATACTTCTCAGGATTTTCTTCTGCGCAAAAACCTGCTTCGGTGTCCCTTCCAAAACCATCTTTCCTTCATTCATGACAAAAATGTAGTCACAGTAAAGCGGCACAATATCTATATCATGAGTGGATATTATGACCGTAATGCCAAGGGTATCCTGTATTTGCCGAAGCAGCTTCATAAGCTCGTTTACCCCTATGGGATCAAGCCCTGCTGTTGGTTCATCCAGGACAAGCACCTCCGGCTCCATGGCTAAAACACCGGCTATAGCCACACGCTTCTTCTGCCCGAAGCTGAGGCTGTGTGTCGGTTTATCCTTAAGATGGGTTATCCCCGTCCTTGCCATTGCAGCTTGAACCCTTCTGCGGGCTTCTTCCTCAGGCAGCTTCATGTTAACCACTCCAAAGGAGATATCCTGGAACACGCTGGCTGAGAACAACTGGCTGTCAGGATCCTGAAAAACCATTCCCACCTTGCTGCGCAGTTCCTTTAACCCTTTACGGGAATAATCAAGAGGATTTCCGTTAAATAAAACCTGCCCTGACGAGGGTTTGTAAATCCCGTTGAAATTTAAAAACAAAGTGGATTTCCCAGCCCCGTTGGCGCCAAGAACAGCAGTGCATTTTCCCCTCTTTATTCCAATGCTTATTCCCTTTAATGCAACTGTTCCGTCAGGATATATATAATGCAAGTCCCTTGTCTCAAATATGTTCCCGTTCATAGAAGCGGACCTCCTGTGGCCGATTTCATGACAACAGCCAGCAAAACCAGCAGGGCGTTTACAGCAACTGCTGATACATACCAGCTCCAATGGCTTTCATAGTTTTCAGCAAGCACATTGAGCTCACCGTCATATCCTCTTGCCTCCAGGGCAGTGTATAGGGCGTCAGATTGCTTATATGCCTTCACAAACAGCATTGAACCCATTGCCCCCAGGGAACGGTAGGAGCTGGATAAGCTTGAATATCCCAGCCGGGAGCTTTGCGCAATATATATTCTATTGACCGTGTCCAGGAGGACAAAGACAAACCTGTACACAAGTCCGGTAAGTTCCACCAAAATTTTGGGTATTCTCAGCCTGCGAAGCGCTGACAGCAAATCAACCATTGGGGTATTGAGGGATAGGAAATACAGGCAGGATACCGCTCCTAAAGCTTTTAGAAAAAGCCGGATGGAATCCTTAAGGCCTGCAGCTGAAAAGCCTATCCACTTGCCGGCAACCGGAACCGCCAGAAGCAGCAGTTCCTTGTTATCAGATATATTTACAGCAATAGTGAAAATACTGACAAGAAGGAATGACATGGGCACCAGCAGTAATTTGAGCAAAAAGCGGAGGGGTATGCCGCCTCTCAAAACAGTCATTCCTCCCATCATGAAAATCACAACAACAGATATGATATTATTTTTAGCCCAAATGCAAACAGCCACAGTCATTGCTGTGAAAACAAGCTTTTGCATCGGGTCTTTATATCTCAGTTTTGAGCTGTACGCATATTTATCTATAGAAATCATGTCAGTTCTCCGTATTACCTTTTTTTCGGCCTCTTAAATAGCCCAGTCCATAGCCGATTATTCCCGCACCGGCAGCAGCCTGCAGCGCAAAAAGCAAGCTCTCAACCTCGCCGCTTGGTGGTTCGAAGATAGGAAAGAACCATGGCTTATACCCGGCTGCAATCTCACCTATTGCCTCTTCCGCCTGACTGTCTGTTCCGCTAAATTCTGCATTCCTGGCTAAATATAGAGGCATAGCGACCAAAACTATTACTGTTAATATCAACAGCAGATTTATATAAATGCTTCTTTTTTTCGAGTTCTTTTTAACATCGTCCTGCATCCCTATAACTCCTTTGAAAACACTTTTAAGCTCTTCAGTTCCTCCCTGGCATGAGCGGAAATTGCTTTGAATATAAGCACAGTCAGGATGCCTTCGCTAACTGCAAGGGGAATTTGTGTCACAGCAAAGATACCCATGAACTTGGCAAGAGACGCTCCAAATCCGCCAACCGCTGCAGGGAAAGCAAGTGCAAGCTGTATTGCCGTAACCACATAGGTTATAAGATCACCGAGAGCTGCGGCAAGAAATACTGCCAACCACTGAGGCCCTTTTGCCCTCTTAATCAGCTTATAGGTTGCAAAAGCCACCAATGGTCCAACAACTGCCATTGAAAAGACATTAGCTCCAAGAGTTGTCAACCCTCCATGGGCTAAAAGCAGCGACTGAAATAACAGCACAATCAGCCCAAGGACTGACATGGCAGCAGGCCCGAAAAAGATAGCCCCAAGGCCGACGCCTGTCGGGTGGGAGCTGCTTCCCGTAACTGAAGGTATTTTGAGCGCAGAAAGTACAAAAGCAAAAGCTCCTGCCATTGCCAGCAAAATTTTTAAACGGGGGTTTCCCCTGACAGTTTTGTTAATTGAAAACAACCCCATGACTATAAAGGGTATGCACAGAACTCCCCATGAGAATGCCCATACAGGAGGCAGGAATCCCTCCATTATATGCATTGCTGAAGCCGTTTTAGGTATAAGTATCGTCATAAACATAATTCCAATAGCTAATTGCAGCCTTTTTGTCAAAATAACCACTCCACCAAACTGTTAATTCACAATAAAAAATCTCTCAGCCATAGAGTGCCGAGAGATTGCGAACTTCCGTGTAAAAACGCACATACACGCAATACACCTTCCTCTATCGCTCGTAGAGTCTATGGTGTCACAAAACAGGCAGGTCTTCTGGCTCAAGCATCATCACCCTGGCAGCCTTCCCGGTTTCCCAGTGGCATCTTGCAAGGGCTCCACTTTTACAGCGGCGGGACCGCGTGGGATTCTCACCCACTTCCCTTTTCACCATTGTATGCTTTTCAGGCATACAACAGCACCTGTTTCAGATATTAACTTTTCACTCTTATTATACTTCTATAACTTAATATTGGCAAGTTTTTTATACATTAGAGTAAAAAATTACAAAATTAAATATATTTTTCGTTATCATTCCTCTTTGCAGATATTCCACATATGGTTAAGCGGTCCGATTCCTTTTCCCAGATTCAGCATAGCTTTCAGTGCTCCTGATATATACTCCTTTGCCAACTGGATTGATGTTTCCAAATCAAAGCCCTTGGCAAGACCGCAAGCAATAGCGCTGGATAATGTACATCCGGTTCCGTGAGTATTTTTATTATCAATTCTATCCCCAATGAACCATCTATACTTATGATTATGATACAGCAAATCATTGGCATCGTTTAAGTTATGCCCTCCCTTGCAAAGGACGGCACACCCGTATTCGTTGCTGATAATTTCAGCTGCTTTAATCATATCCTCCTCATTAGTAATGGATACTCCTGACAAAATTGACGCTTCATGGATATTAGGCGTCAATAAAACTGCCTGACGAAACAAATAGTTTTTCAGAGTTTCTATTGCGTCATCCCGAAGAAGTTTAGAACCGCTTGTTGATACCATTACCGGATCCACAACAATATTTTTTGCGTCATAAAGTTCCAGTTTTTCCGATATTTTTTTAATCAGTTCAGCCGATGAAACCATGCCGATCTTAACTGCATCCGGATATATATCGGTAAAAATGCAGTCCAGCTGTTTGCCTAAAAATTCCGGAGTAACTTCCATAATTGCCGTAACACCGGTTGTATTCTGCGCGGTAAGTGCAGTAATCGCACTCATGCCATATACGCCGTTTGCAGTCATTGTCTTGATATCTGCCTGTATACCGGCACCTCCGCTGCAATCACTTCCTGCAATTGTTAATACTGTTTTCATCTTATTCCCCATTCCACTATATATTTTTTAGTAGTTAAATGATATCCTTTCCTTAAAGAATGATACCTCTTCAAAGAAAGCATCAATATTATCCAGCTTGCTTAAATAGATATCACTTATTCTTTTAATTTCATCCGCATCATCCACGCTGTAAGCATCATATACACCAACTGTCTTAAAGCCGGCGCTTTTAGCAGTTCGAATTGCATACAGCGCATCCTCAAAAACCCATGTATTTTCTGGAAGCGTTCCCATGAATTCTGCCGCGGCAAGATAGATGTCCGGCTTTTCCTTGCCTGCGCCTATTTCTGTGCATGTAAATATTCTTCCAAAACAGCTTAGGACATTAAGTCTTTCCAGTGCCCTTTCAACAAGCAGTCTGTCACTGGCTGTCGCTATAACCATTTTAATCCCGGCTTGCTTCATTCCTTTTAAGAACTGGTCCACTCCTTCTTTTAACTGTACCTGGTAAAAATAAAAGTCTTCTATTGTGTTGTTTACCCCTGCTATTATTGTATCCACATCCATATCGAGGCAATATCTGTGCTTTAAAAATTCGGCTCCTTCCGTCATGCTCATGGAAAACAAAAATCTACTAAGCCCGGATTCTGCCTTAACCCCTATACTGTCCAAAAACATTTCCGCGGCACTATCCCATATAGGCATGGAATCCAGTATGGTGCCATCCAGGTCAAATATTGCTCCCCCAATCATGTATTCACCATCTTTTCGATTAATTCTCTTAATTCTGCTGTGGCCTTCATAATATCAGGCTGCGCGAAAATCGCACTGATTACGGCTATTCCACATATTCCGGTTCCTGACAATTTCATCACATTGTGCTTGCTGATACCTCCGATCGCCACAACAGGAATACTTACAGCTTCACAGATTTCTTTCAGGGAATCGATACTTACATAATCTGCATCAGCCTTAGAACCGGTAGGAAATACTGCCCCGACTCCCAGGTAATCAGCGCCTCTCTTTTCCGCCAATACCGCCTGTTCCACCGTCTGTACTGACACTCCGAGGATCTTGTCCTTGCCTATCAGTTTACGTACACTACCGGCTTCCATATCGTTCTGCCCTACATGGACGCCATCGGCATCCACCGCTATGGCTATATCTACGTTATCATTGATAACAAATGGCACATTATGCTTTTTACACAATTCTTTAATCTCTTTTGCCTCTTTGAGAAATTTTTCATTCTCCAGTTCTTTCTCTCTAAGCTGCACAAATGTCGCTCCGCCTTTTATTGCCTTCTCCACAGCGTTTCCGAGAGTTTCACTTCCAAGCCAGGACCTGTCGGTTACAGCATATAAAAGTAAACTTTTCTTATCGAATTTCATACTTTGCTCCTTTTTCCAATGTTTCTCCATCCATATTATAAATAGCGTCAATAATTCTGTTTCTGTATGTGGAATTCCCGTCGCAAAGCTGCATATTGCTCCATCCTATTTCTCCCGCGAGCCCCATGGCACACACAGCAGCAGCGGTTGCCTCAAGCTCGTTCTCCGGATTTGCCACAAGAAACGCGGTTATTATTGCGGAAAGCTGGCAGCCTGTCCCAGTAATGCTTCCCATTTCCGCCCTGCCGTTTCTTATAACATAGCACTTTTCCCCATCGGTAACAAGGTCAATTGCTCCTGTAACTGCAATAATGCTTCCTTGCCTTTTCGCAAACTCTTTCACAAAAGATATTGCATTATCAAGATTATTTTCTGTTACGGCATCTGCGACATCAGCGTCGACACCCCTTGTCCTTCCGCTTCCCAGTGCTAATGTTTTAATCTCGGATATATTGCCCCTGATCACATTAAACTTAATCTCCTTCATCAGTTTTACCGCCGTATCTGTACGAAGCCTGCTTGCTCCTGCCCCAACCGGATCAAGCAAAACCTTGTGTCCCAGTTCGTTTGCTTTTTTCCCGGCAAGAAACATTGAGGGGATTGTGTTTTTATTAAGTGTTCCGATATTGATATTCAAGCCCCCGCAAATGGACGTGATTTCTTCAACTTCTTCCGGATCATCAGACATAATGGGTCTTGCTCCGCAAGCAAGAAGCGCATTTGCAACATCGTTCACGGTTACATAGTTTGTAATATTGTGAACAAGGGGCGTTTTACTGCGGACATTTTCAATACAATTTTTTATCATGGTTATCCCCTTTCATAATAGATATAGACTGAAATACAGGCTGATGGGCTCCAACATCAAAAAAAATGCATATACGCCAACGAAAGCATATATGCAGTACACTCTGCTCATTATTTCCCTACGTTGGCATTACCCACATCAGGTTATAAGGGTCTAAGCATACAGCTTACTCTCAGCCTGCTTACAGCAAGCTCCCCTTTTTATTTATTTATTTATTATTTTTAATTATACTACAATGCAGCAAAAAATCAACCTTAATATTCACTTTAAGTACAGTATCCTCATCTCTTTAAAGGGAAAATGAACAGACGTGTTTTACCGTCCAGTTTTTCTGCAAAATTTTTTATGCTAATGGGATACGGAATTATATGGTAATATGTCAGCAAGGTAACTGGAACTTAGAACTACAATTACCTGCCTCTATAAAAATTAATTTTTAATCCTGGGTTAAAACTCATATAAGTTCCTCCTTTAGCTTTTTAACAAAAGCAACATCTGCCGGTGCAAAATCAAAGTTTCCTAATTCATATGGTTCAACCCATTTTATTTGATTGTGTGCCGACAGTCTGAATTCACCATCAATCCATTGTACCTTATATGCAATAAGTTTTATTGTTCCCGTATCATATTGATATGTGCTTTCACCGAAGAAATCATTCACCTCAATGTTAATACCAAGCTCTTCTCGGATTTCACGCTTCAAACACTCTTCCGGAGTTTCACCAGGCTCAACCTTTCCTCCAGGAAATTCCCATTTACCAGCCATATTTTGATTTTTTGCCCTTTGAGCTATTAAAACTTTGCCATCATTTATAATAATTGCTGCAGTTACCAGCTTCATAGCAAATCCATCCTTATTTACGTGTTTAGTACCTGCTTCCCTGTCCTATTAATTTTAACACACAAGTTAATGCAAATATATAATTATGTTAAACTTAAACAGCATTTCATAGCAATACTATTAAATTTTAAACACTTGTTTATACAAATATAAATTGGGAAATCATGTAATCATATTTAAAATTGTTTTAATTGTAGCATCTGTATGGAATAAACAACACAATTGATTGTATGTATTGCTTGATATATAATGGGTTTAGGGGGTGTTTATATGTCCACCAAGCTGCCTTTGAGAGTAAAGATGGCATACGGCGCCGGTGATATCGGTTTTAGTGCTTCATATACGGTTATCAGTGTGTTTCTTCTTTTTTATCTTTCTGACGTTGTCAAAATAAATCCCGGTTGGGTCGGCAGCGCCCTTTTGGTTGCAAAGCTATGGGATGCCTTTATTGACCCGTTAATCGGCAACATTTCAGACAAAACAGACACAAAGTGGGGCAGGAGAAGGCCCTATTTCTTATACTTTGCCATACCTTTCGGCATAAGTTTCTTTCTGATTTGGTCAGTCCCCCTCTTGGTTGAAACCTCAATGCTGGCCACTCTGCTTCTTATAATAATCGTTTATATACTTCACATCACTTTTTACAGTGTAATAGCAGTGCCCTATTCTTCCCTTTCCGCTGAGCTGACAGATGACTATGATGAACGCACCAGCATTGCCGCATGGAGAATGGTCTTCTCCATCATAGCAGGCCTTGTGGCAGCAGTTGTACCAAAAATGATCGTAGACCTTTTTTCCGTTCAAATTAAAGGCTATGCCGTCATGGGGGCAGTATTCGGGCTTGCAATAATATTCTCTCCCCTGTTTGTTTTTTTTGGATGCAGGGAAAATAACACGGTCAAGGGAGAAAAAACCTTTTCCTTTATTGAAAGTATAAAATTAACACTGAGCAATAAACCTTTTATCCTGGCAATCACCATGTGTTTGCTCACCTGGCTGGCAATAGAAGTAGTTAGCATGGTGCTGATGTTCTACATGAAGTATGTGCTGGATATGGAAGCTCACTCGGAAATAATATTGGGCATAATTTTCATTGTTGCAGCAGTATTTTTACCTTTCTGGGTATGGTTTGCAAAAAAGGCAGGTAAAAAGGGAGCATATTTCGCCGGCATGATAGTCTTTATACTGCCCTTGCTGATAATATCATTCCTGTCACAAGGATCACCCGCAGTAATCTACATTTTGTCGGCAGTTGCAGGAATCGGCCTTTCCGCCGCTCATGTCATACCTTACTCCATCATACCTGACTGCATAGAGTATGATGAGATGAAAACCGGTGAAAAAAGAGCGGGAGCATATTTTGGCATGGAGTCTTTCTTAAGGCAGTTTTCATCCTCCCTGGGAGCATTCATTACAGGGCAGGTACTGGAATGGTCAGGCTATATTGCAGACATGCCACAGCCCAGGTCAGCCCTTATTGCTCTGAGGGCCCTTTTGGGCGTTGTACCGGGACTGATAATTATCTCGGCAATTGTGGTATTGAGCTTTTACAGGATAGGCAAAAGGCAGCATGAGGCAATAAAAAAAGCCGTAGCCAGGGGGAAACGGTACAGGGACAGCAATGCCGGCTCAACAGTCCTAAGCCAGTAAGATAAAAACAAAGGTGGTTGTCCGGTAACATCCGGCTACTGTTGAAAAAACTCATGAAACATAGTAGCATATAAACAGCAGATTGGTTTCTTTACGAAAAATAACTTTTTTTTCGGGGCGATATTATGAATGAGTTTTATGAGAACCTTCTGTCAAGTAATTCTTTAAGAAGCTTTTTCAGTTTGAACGAAGAGCGTGAAATACCAAAGGAATTATATTTAATCCTTGACAGGATTAAAACAAGGCATTTTACGCCCGGTGAAAGAATTATCAGGGAAGGTGACAAGGCTGACAGCCTTTTCATAATTGAAAACGGGCAAGCCGACGTAATTAGCGAAAGCAGCGGCGGAGTATTGATTGGTCAGCTGAATTCGGGGGATTTTTTCGGTGAAGTTGCCCTTCTGACCGGAAAGACACGTACTGCATCCATCGTAGCCAAAACGGACATGACAGTATATGAAATATTCAAAGATGATCTCGAACAAGTGACCAAATCCCATCCCCATATCATTGGCACATTACTGCAAAAACTTTATGACCGTTTGAAAGTATCATATCTTTCACTTGAAGAAAAAAACGAAGAACTGAAAAAAATGAACAAAATACGGACGGAACTGGCTTCATTATTTACCAGCATTGTTTTGTTAATCACAAGCTACACTTTCATCCTGGGATTGCTGAGTACCGAAGCGATAGTCCGTCATTTGCCGGAGCAAAGTTCTTATTTCATTTCCAGAATCATTGAAGTTACTACCCTTGCGCTTGTTGTCAAAATTATCAGGAACAGCAGTTTAAGCTGGAAAGACTTTGGTTTAACCCTTTCAGGTGCAAAAAAATCAATTATGGAATCCCTGGTTATTTCCCTGGCAATTATGGGAATCCTGGCCTTGGCAAAATACGCGCTTATCGTTGCATATCCCGATAAAATTCCCGATAAGCGCATTATAGTATGGGAATATTTTGACTATACATATGTTACATACCTGGTGGTAGCACCTCTCCAGGAGTTTATAACCCGGGGAGTGGTGCAGAGTTCCCTGGAACGGCTTTTGGTCGGCCGTTCAAAAGTGGTACTGTCAATTATTATAACATCGCTCCTTTTTGGTTCTTTACATGTTTTTGCTTCAATCTACCTGGCTTTAGCCGCAGTTGTTACCGGGTGGCTGTGGGGCTGGATGTATTATAGGCATAAAAACTTAATCGGCATCAGCATTTCTCATTTTCTAATCGGTAATTTTACCGGTTTGCTGGGTTTGTGGGTTATATTCTAAATTGGCTTGTGGATTATAAATCACATTCTGAAAAAGGAAGGGTTGAAGTACATATATGCCAAATAAGGTTAAATACGCTGTATACCGCATAATATTCATCATCTTCGCCGCCGTTACCATCCTGACATTTGGTATAGGCGGGCTCCTGCTTGTTCCCCTTTTTTCATATTACTTTTTTAATGACCTGAAATTCTGGAAGTACTTCCGTTACTACTTTCCCATGGTTATGGCATGTTGGCGCCTGGCATTTTTATGGTTAACCTCAGAAGCCTACAGGGGCGAGTTTTCCATCAGCTTAACCGCACCTCCCAGAACTTCTCCCGACCTGAATATCGTAAAGATAAGAGACTCCTGGAAGGCAGGTGCATTCGACTGCAACCAGTGCACAAAATGCTGCCAGGCCATAGCATGTCCATTGCTGGACACAACCAACAACCTGTGCAGGTCATATAACTCTTTCTTCTGGCGCTATTTTTCATGCGGGAGATATCCAATAAATAAACAACAGATAGAATATTATAACTGCCCGAAGTGGGAGATGAAAGAATGCTGAAGAAATAGGGGAAATATTATATATTCATCCTTTTCTTCCGATTACGTCTCCTGCCAGCACCTTTACCTCGTAACCTTTTTGGGTTTGATCCAATATTTGTTCATTGATAACTGCCGAGTTTTTCTCAAAAAGCAGTATACAGGTGGAGCCCCCGAACTTGAAATAGCCTTTTTCAGCTCCCTTTTCAACCCTGGTTCCAGGTTTGTAAGTCTGAACAATTGTCCCTGTAAATTTTGCCCCGACTTCTACATACGTAATATCGCCAAAGTTATCTGACCTGAAAAGACTGACTTCCCTGTTGTTTTTACAGTAAAGCCCCGGTATGGCATGAAGGGCCCTGGGGTTTACCGAGTAATAAAAACCTTTGATAGCCCTGCTCCTTTCGCATACACCGGAATCAACAAAATGAAAACGGTGGTAGTCCACGGGAGCAAGGCGCAGAATTATACATATCCCTCCCTTGTATTTTTCAGCAAGCTCTCTGTCCAGTAACAACTCTTCAAGGGAATAGAAAAGGCCTTTGACCTGTAATATATTCCCCGGGTCTATATCCTTCAGGACCCGCATCCTCCCGTCGCCGGGTGACGACAGCAGGTTCGGGTCCGGGTCAAATTTTCTTGCTCCGGGCTTAAGCTTTCTTGTAAAAAAGTCATTAAAGCTTTTAAAACCGTGTATGCCCTCCACACATTCAGACAAATCAATATTGTATTTCTCAACAAACCTTTTGATCATTTTTGCGCTTATGCGGGTGTCACATAATTTCCCGCACAAAAAAGAACAAACCTTATGCTTAATTAATAATTCCAACAGGAACCTTCCCGTGCCTGTCCCATATAAACCGTCCAGCCACCTGCTACCCGCTGTTTTTTCAATTTCGTAACTTCCTGTTCTGAGGTTGTATACTTTCAGCATGCCTCTACCCTACTTTTATGAATGATACAAAAACCGATACAGGTACCAGCACATACAAAGCCTTGGTAAACAGCCCGTTTTTATTGCATTTAAATGATAAATTCATAAGTATTGCCAATGCCAGAAAGAAAGGATACATAAAATATATCAACGCATCTTTGAAAAATGCCAGGCATGCCGTAATTGCTATCAGAAACAGCGCGCCCGCCTGGGTAGTGCAAATGCCTGTGAAATAGCTTTTGCCTTCAACCTGGATCAACCCGCTGATATTAAAGTTTGCAAGCCTCCAAATCCCTGAAATTACATATATCAAAAGAACGCATACGGCGATTGGTCCTTTAAATCCTGTAAAATATGCAATCAGGGCAGGAATAACCGTAAAATTTATGGCATCTGACAAACTGTCGCACTCCGCTCCAAAATCCGTTTCTTTTTTTAATTTCCTTGCAATTTTGCCGTCTATACCGTCAAAAAACAGGGCAAAACCATATGCCAGAATGCCAAAATTATAAATTCCATGTGTAAACAGAATAAAAGATACAACACCGGCACATATTGACAGAGATGTAATAATGGTTGGAATGTTTACATATTTTAATACCGGAAAGTATTTCGTCAAATTTGTACCCCCCAATATTTTTGTATTTACAGAATAATTTGCATACCCTCATATGCAGTTACGCAATCAGGATATACATCACGTGCCTGTGCATCAATTATATCCAGTTCTTTGTCCGTTCTGTCCGAATTATGGTGAAACAACACAAGTTTCTTTGCTCCTGCAGCTCTTACAAGCTTAATTCCTTCCTGCCAGGTGGAATGTCCCCATCCAGTGCGTGAAGGATTTCCGCAAAGGCCGTTATATTCCTCATCGGTATAGTTTGCATCATATATAACGATATCCGCACCCTCAATAAAATTTTTCAGGAGAGGATCAATTGTGTCCTTATAATGCTCTGTATCGGTTACGTAGCAAAAAGAACGTCCGCCATGTTCTATTCTGTATGAAATACCGCCGTTGGGGTGATTGTTTCTTTCAGTCTTAATAACAATTCCAGGGCTTAACTGTATTCTTTGGCCTGCTTCTATATCACATATTTCAATCTGGTCGCCGATCGCATCCATTTCTACAGGGAAATAAGGCGCTTTCATCATCAGAGACATCAGTTCCTTAAATCCCATATCCCCTTTCCTTTCACCGAATACTCTGAAATGATTCCCTTTTTTATATACAGGCAGAAAGAAGGGAATGCCGTGAATATGGTCCCAGTGAACATGGGTAATGAATATATGGCCCGTTATTTTCGTGTTTTTCTTTATCAGCTCTTTTCCCAAATTGCATATGCCCGTGCCGGCATCAAGTATTATCAGCTTCTCCCCGATCTGCACCTGGACACAAGGGGTATTACCCCCGTATTTCAGGGTGGAAGGCCCTGGAACCGGCATTGAACCCCTTACACCCCAGAATATTATTTTAAATTCCAGTTTCTCCATGGTAATCAGTGTCTCCTGAAATAAATGATAATTGAGTACCAAAGCCTATTGCGTAACAAACACCACTGCATTGTACTCAGGAATCCATTCCACTGAAAAGCCGAACTTTTCAGACATATATTGGGTACTTACCATGGTCCTGTCGTTTTTAAACACAACCGGCTCTTCATTTGTATGAATCAAGGCTACTTTGTATTCCTTTTTAATAATAACTGTTTTTGTCTCCTGCTCCCAGTCCACCTCGGCACCCCAGGTTTCAAAAACAAACCTTACAGGTACAAACTGCACTCCGTCTTCAGTAAAAGGCTTAACATCGGGAAATTCCACCTTTATTCCGTCTATCCATACCTGTATGTTTTCTGAATAAGGTTCAAACTGGATTTCGTCAATATCTGGTATATTGATTTGTATCGGGTTTTCTTCATCAAAAGGCATTCTTTTTATTGTATTGTTCCACATATCCGATATGTACAGGAAACCTGAACAGTATACAACGTCCACGGGACCGCTGAACATGGCCTTGCCCGCCGGGCCTGTCACTTCTCCGGGCTCTCCTGTACCGGCAATGGTTATAACTTCTCCGTCGGGTTTTACAGCCCTTATTCTGTTATTCCACGTGTCAGCAACAACAACCGTTCCATTTCCGGTCACAGCAAGACCTTTCGGGAAATTGAACAGCGCCGTTTCCCTGTTTCCGTCCCTGTAACCTCCTTTATAATAGCCTGTTTCAGCAATTTTTTCATTCTCATTCACCACGCCTGCGTAGGTGGATACCATGCTGCCGCTTATTTTCCGAATAACCTGGTTGCCGCTGTCTGCAATGTATAAATTCCCTTCATTATCGAATGCAAGCCCTGTGGGCTCATTGAACATGGCTTCAAAAAGCCAGCCATCCTTATATCCGCCCTCATCTCCAGGTTTTCCCGCAAAAAGTGTTACAATTCCGTTCGGTGAAATTTTTCTGATACAATTATTCAAGGTATCCGCAACATAAATGTTATCGAATTTGTCTATGGCAATGCCGGTAGGAAAGCAAAATTCAGCTGTGTTTCCTTTTCCGTTTCTGTATCCGGCGCTGCCGCTCCCTGCCCATGTAACCACTTTATCGCCCACGATTTTCCTTATAGAATGATTTTCGGTATCTGTAATGTAAATTACTCCTTTTGAATTTAAGGCAATGCCCCTGGGCTTATTAAACCTTGAAACCGCTTTTTTGCCGTCAACATATCCCCCGTCCGGAAAACCGTAAGGATCCAGCATTCCTTCGTCATAACCTCCTGCAATGGTTTCTACCGTACCGTCAATGATCTTTCTGACAGCATGGTTAAATGAATCAGCCACCAATAAACCCCCGTCCTTATCAATAGCTAAACCGTATGGATAGCGAAAACCTGCCTTAAGCGCTTCACCTTCTTCAAATTTAAACTCACCTGAACCCGCAAAAACTTCAACAACCACGTTTTCAGGAGTGCCGGGTTTTAAGGATCCCTCCCGCACAGGTTCTTCACCATTGGAAAAACCAAGGATAAACAGCGCATACGTCATCACAATCAAAACTAACACGCATCTTTTTGCTTTTACTGAAGATATATTCATGTAACCACCTTTATACATGTTAATTTGTATATGGTAAAATGAATTCATTTCAGTCCGTCCAACTGGTATACCGGAATTCCATGGGCCTTGCCTTTCACTGTGTACTCACCCATGAACGTGGCCCTAACCCTGTCCTTTACCCGCTCATAAGTAGACTGGCTCATGAGAATCTGTCCCGGTCTGGCATTGCTCTCCAGCCGGGCGGCAGTGTTTACAGTATCTCCGATAGCAGTATAATCCATTCTGAAAACCGCTCCGATATTTCCGACCACAGCTTCACCCGTATTAATTCCTATTCCGAATTCCACTGTCTTTCCGAACTTCTCTTCCAGTTTCTTTTTAAGGGGTTCCGCTCCCCGCTTCATGGCCCATGCCGCCTGTACGGCACTAAAAGCATGGTCTTCCAAATCCAGCGGCGCATTAAACAGTGCCATTGTAGCATCCCCTATAAATTTGTCCAATGTACCGTTGTACTTAAAATTGATTCAGCACATAGTGTAAGATATTCATTGAGAATGGCAACCACTTCTTCCGGTTCAGCTCTTTCAGACAAAGGAGTAAATCCTCTTATGTCAACAAAAAGCACAGTCAGCTCCCTGCGGGATCCTCCAAGCTTCAGGGCTTCTTCTCCGCCGGCTACAATTTTGCCCACAACCTGCGGTGCAACATACCTGCTGAATAAGGATGTTATACGCTTTCTTTCAAAAAGTTCATTAATATATCGATATGCCAATGTGATAAGATAAATAACAAAATACAAGGAAACAGGATAAACCACCGGCAGTATATAGCCTGTGCCATAAACCAGAACCGCAGCGCCGGCATACAGGGCGATACCTGCAATTAACAGCAAGGCAGACATTACCGGCGATAGACGTCTAAACGCGTAAGATCCCAATATTGTAAACAGTACCAGTATTACAAGAGTAAACGCAAAACCAACCTCTTTCTTAAAACTGCCATGGAGAAGGTTCTGAATGATATTCGCATGTATTTCAACTCCATACATCGGTACCTGGCGGTCTATTGACGTAAGGTAATAATCTCCGATTCCCACAGTGTAAGGACCGACAAGTACTATTTTATCCTCAAAATACTCAGGAGGAATTTCACCTTCTAAAACCCTGTGGTAAGAATGGAATTCCACGCTCTGCGGTTCACCGGTGTAGTGGATATACATCATGTTCCATTCATCAACAGGAATGTTTTCCGAAATGTCAGCTTCACCTACTGTTTCTGCGTATATCCTGTATGCTTTAAGTGCAGCACACTCAATAATCTCTCCGTTGTAAACAAGACGCGGCAATGTCCTTCGTACTATACCGTCGGAATCCTGGAACGTGTTTATATGAGCCTGGAGAGCATTCTCTTTCAGTACCGGGACGGGTTCAACAATTTGAGACACAGCAATTAAGCCGCCCTTTGCTGTTTTGTCCAACACACCATAGGACGGTATAATTACACGCCCAAAGTTTTTCACAGCCTTAGCCAGGCTTCCGTCTTCACCCGGGTCATCTGATGGTTCAGATAATATCATGTCAAGAAATATAACCGCAGGATTGCCTTTTGCCAGTGTATCTATGAGCTCAGCATGAATTTTCCTGCTCCAGGGCCACCTTCCCAGTTTCTCAAGGCTTTCATCATCTATGGCAATAACAACAATACGGGTGTCCCAATCGCCGCCCCTTTGGAACAGGCTGTCCTGCGCCAAATACTCAAGTTTTTCAAAGCTGTTGAAATATGAGATTATAACTGCAAGTAAAAATATAATTATAATTAAATGTATTGATTTTACTTTCATTAGTCATACCTCAACAATTAAGAAGTTTTATGGCTCAACAATTTGATTTAACAATTCTATTCAGCAATTTAATAATTCAGTAATTTAACAAACAATTTCAGCAGATTCACTCTTACCAGGGTATATCCTCATAACGGAAATAAATTTCGTAAAAACCAAACAATTCAAATGCAGATTCTGTGCCGTAACATATTTCTATATAAAATGCTTCTGCATGGTCCGGCATGTCTTCAGGTATTGTTATTTCAAATGTAACTTTCCCATTTCCGTCTGTTTTTGATTTCAAGGGGATATATTCATATTCGCCGTTACCATAATAATCTCCGTCTATTTGGAAAGCATATTCGTCTGAGTCTGCGTAGATAAAAATATTCAAATTAAACTGCATATTTTCAATGGGAACGATATTTCCACTGTCAATTGACTCAATACCCATTGCAGTTAACTCTATGGTATAGGTATTGCCATAATCCAGCTCTTCTTCATAAACCGGTTCGCCATTCAAAAGTATTTCCATGGAGGATGCCTCACTGTCAGGCCAAGGATAAATAACCTGTTCAACCTCTGATACTTCGTATCCGGTTGCCTCTACCCTTACTGTCAAGGTCCCTGGAATGTTTAGTTCACCTTTATAACGATATAAATTTAAAACAATTGCATAACGCCCATCAATTATTTCAGTGTCAATATAATAATCTCCGTCATTCCAAGTCACGCCCTCGTCAAGCTCTATAAATTCATCCGAATAATTTGAGTGTTTAACCTTTACGCTGGTAATGGAATTTGCAAAATCGTCGTCGGGTGCAAATGTTATTCTCAACTCATAATCTACAAAATTCCGGTTCGTTTCAGGGACCAGCTCCACCGCGGGTTTTATACCGGGTTCCCCGCCATCGCTTCCTGTGCCGTTATTATAATCATTATTGTAGGAATCATCTTCCTGCAGTTGTTCATCATATTCTATTACATTAGCCCTGTTGTTTTTCTCCTCTTCCTTTTTCTTTTCTTCCTCTTCTTTTTGTCTTTCCTCCTGCTTCTTGCTTTCTATAATTTCATCAATTTTCTCAATAAACTCCGGTTTTACGAGTTCCGGCTCATTCCCGGCTATTTCCTTGATTATTTCAAGTGCAAACAAATCCAGTTTCTCAAGTGTCAATTCCTCCTGTATCATGTCAAACAATTCTTCAGGCTTTGCTTCAAGGGTCATATGCTGGTTATTTTCCAGAACAACATTAAGGGTTATCTGTTTGGTAGTACCGTCTTCATTAAGAACCGTTTTATATGAGGTTATCGAAACTGCACCGGACAATACGCTGATATTGGTTTTTTCTCCGATATGGCTTGTGTAGAATTCTGTTCCTCTTGCGCCCATTACAGCCGTAGGCGTTTTTATCTCAAACTTTGAATTGATATTCAGTGCTTTTTTTATACTTGTCCAGATACCTCCGCCCTGAAGGTCAATCAATGTTGATTTGGACTTTGATTTTGAAGATTCAACCAGCTCGCTGATTAAAATACGTGTATTTTCTGCTACATATAAAGTAATGTCATCATCAATAAGCAACGTGGCCTTTGATTTTTTTCTGGTAATGATTGTGTCTCCCTGGGTCAGACTCATATTTTTAAAGGCTTTGATGGCTTTTTCCCCGCCCGCTTTCATAACACTTACTTCCCCGGTTAAATCGCTTATTATTGCAGATCTGAGGTTTTTCCCGGCATTTGCAAAACTCGGATGTAAAAATAACAGAATGAAGATTATACAATAAACAATAGATTTAGTAGCTCTTAATCTTTTTTTCACTAGCATTCTGCCCCTTTCCACGGTTACATCCTGCTATTTTCATTTCCATTTTATATTAAAAAGCATCTATCTGCAATACTTTGTTTCCACTTGTTTATATAATCAAGCAAATAATCTTGTTTATTTATTTTTGATCAGAGTATATAATAAGGAAAAAGATGTTTTTGGGAAGGTGCATACGAGAAGTGAATATGCGGGATGCGATGTTAAAAAGAAAGTCCATAAGAACGTATAAAGATGAAGCTGTTCCACAGGATCTAAGACAAAAGATTATTAATTATGCATATACTGTAAAGGCTCCATTCAACACGAAAATGAGATTCCAAATCGTTGATTTGAACAATACAAGCCCGGACATAAAGCTGGGAACCTATAGAGTAATCAGGGGAGCGACAACCTATATATGTGCAGTAACAAGAAAAGAAAGCCGGATGGAGGAAAGCCTCGGATACGTTTTTGAAAACATAATACTATATGCAACATCACTAAGTCTGGGAACCTGCTGGCTTGGAGGAACCTTTAACAAAACGGAATTCGTAAAAGCGCTAAATTTAAGTGAAGATGAGTGTGTTCCGGTAATTACTCCCATTGGATACTCCAAAGATAAAAGAAGCTTGGTTGACACAATAATGGCAGCAGCCGCAGGCTCAAGAAATCGAAAGGATTGGACTGAGCTATTCTTTGACAAGGACTTCAGCAAACCTTTAAAAAAAGAAGAAGCCGGGATTTTCAGCGAGTGCCTGGAAATGGTCAGAGTGGCGCCATCTGCATCAAACAGACAGCCCTGGCGAATTGTTAAGGACAGAAACAACTTTCACTTTTTCTTATGCAGGAACAAATTGTATGGAAAAATACTGGATTTTGATATACAAAAAGTGGACATTGGAATTGCAATGTGCCATTTTGAGTTAACGGCGCGTGAGCTTGGGATATCAGGGATCTGGCGTGATATGAAACCAGGTCTCACTTGTCCCAAAAACGTAGAATATATAATAAGTTACGCAGCTCAGTGAAAGTTTTGATTATAAAGTGGAAGTGTGAAGTGAAAACAACAAACAGAAAATAGAGAACCAAAAGTTGATGTCAATATTCCCTTACCCATTTTCACGCCGGCATTATATTTCAACCATAACAGTGAACTTTCAGGCGATTTGCCTTTTTATATAGGCATTTCAATAACCCTCCCTTTTTTATTTTTAAGATGGACAAGAAAAATCCTGCCTGTGTCTTCTCTTTTAAATAATATTTTTTTTACTAAAAAAAAGAATATATTACATTTTTTTAATCCAGAAATCTTATATAATTTATAGACAGCATTGAAGACTATCATAAAAGATTCCTTATTGTTAACCGTGTTGTTCTCTGAAAATAAACAAATGGAGGTATCATCCAATGAGAAAAAAAATTCTTTCCTTATTTTTGGTCTTGTTCTTTATTTCAGTACTTATGCCGTTACCATCCTTTGCATACTCCGATCCAAATAACGGAGATTGGAGCAGTAAGACCGTAATACTAAGGGGAACATCCGAAGCCGAATTAATGGTTCGAGTTGGTGACATTGATGCGTTAAATTTTAAAAATGCTGTTGATGGATACGGCTACAATCCTTTCACCGCAGTGGATCAATACAGTCACAGTTTCCCATGGATAGAGGATCCTCTTGACCCCGAAGGCACCGACCGTATTTATATAGGCAGCAATGAAACCGGTTCCATTTCTGACGGCTATTCCAGGAATTATTACAATTGGCTTAATGCTGAGGATGACTATTGGTATGAAGATGAGAATATCGCCTGTGCAAAAGGCGCGTTGACCATCACATTAAATTATGATACTTCTGACATAAAAGTAAAAAGTGCATTATTGCAGTTATGTATTGATGATTTTCAGGCATTAACATTTGGAAGTAATTTTACAGTCACCCTTAACGGCAGGGACGCGCCATTTATCGCTGAACTTCTTAACCATGTCGATCAGACTGGCCCAACCAGTTATATCGTATCGGCAATTATACCATCAGGCTTTTATAATGAAATAGCTTCCGGTAAGCTGGTAATCAAGATAGATGAGACAAATGGCGTCGGTGATGGCTATGCCGTGGACTTTGTGAAGCTTTTAATCAACTATAATGAAAATGTTTTTAAAGGACGTTTTTCGGGTCGTGTCTACGGAGCTGAAAATGCCACCGTCCGCCTGCTGGGCACTAGTACCACCGTCACGACAGGTTATGGCGGAATATTCACCTTTGACGCAATTCCCGGTTTGAATGCCGTGCGCGCCTCCGCTCCAGGATATAAGGAAGAATATGATTTTGGAATCGTGCTGTCAACGGAAACCGAGTGGGAGCCATATATATATCTTTCAGAAGGCACTGGCACACCGGATATCGATTTCAGCAAATTTGCGGCAACCGAAGCATGGAGTGAGGCATCGTCATGGGCTATCGAGGAACTTAAAAAAGCATCCGATTGGGGTCTTATCCCCGATGTCTTGATAGGCGCCGATATGACCAAACCCATTACCCGTGCCGAATTTGCAGCTGTTTGTGTTAAACTTTATGAAAACCTCAGTAATACAAAAGCACAGCCTGTTACCAGTAATCCTTTCACTGATTGCAATGATCCCGAGGTTTTGAAAGCTTTCAACCTTGGTTTGACCAACGGCACAAGCCCTACCACTTTTTCTCCGAATATGCTTCTGAATCGAGAACAAGCGGCAACCATGCTTACCCGGGTATACAAGAAGGTTACCATGGAAGGCTGGACTCTTGAAACCGACAGCCAATTCAAGCTGGACTATGATAAACCCGCTGCTTTTGCCGATGATCATCTAATTTCAAGCTGGGCAAAGGACAGTGTGTATTTTATGGTTGCAAAAAATATCATCAAAGGTGTCGGCGGCAATAAATTCGCCCCGAAGAATACCACTCCGGCTGAGGAATCCATGCACTACGCCAATGCGACTCGCGAACAGGCAATACTGATAGCCACAAGAATGGTTGAAAACCTGAAATAAACACTGGATTTTCCAGTAGAAATATAGCACCTGCCAAGAAAAATAAGGCACCTAGTTTGAGCTAGATGCCTTTTTTTCTTGGAGCCCCCAATCAGAATCGAATAGTGACCTTACCCTTATTGGGAAGAAAAGGATTTCCCAATTTTTGGGGATAACCGGCTGCCGCCATACCGGTAATTATGTACTTGGGGAATTCGTCTTCCTTAAGATTGTTTAAATATTGCCTGACCTTAATTCGTGAGGAAAGCTGTTTAAAACTGTATTTTCCTGGTTCCAGTACATGGAGGCTTTATTCCCAACAATCTCAAGGTTTAAATGACACTTGCAGCCTACACTGATCTGTGAGAAATGAAACACCCCAGGAACATCGTTATCCATCCTGAATATGACAGCTAAATAGCATTCGGTCCAGATAGCTTTTTCTTCATAGTCCCAATCAATATTGATTGAGAAGGTTTCAACCTAAGTCCTTGGTTTCTTCCTCTTACGGACAGAGCTGTTACGAGGTCAGCATATACCTCAGTAATCTTTGTACCTGTTACTACCTGTGCCGTATCCATCCAGTGTGAATCAATATCCGCTACAGCCTTGATGGTCCTGTTGATTTCCGGTTTAAGCCTCCAGTTGTAATCAGTATTATAAAGGAGCCAGTCCTGGAGGTAGGAGATGTAAATCAACCTAGGTACGCTTATTTCACCATTAGCTACTTTGTATTTCATTTCCTGTACCAGAGGGTTCATTCGGTAATTGAAATTTACTCCGTGGATTATTCGGGAATTTCTTCCGAGTAGTTCAAGTATATAGGCTGACTCAGTGCTGGTTCTTACAACATGAGTTTTTCTCCTATACCGCCACGATTTTAGCTCCAAAACTCTCCAAATACTTAACGGCAAAGGAGCCTACATTCTCAAATCTTTGAATAAAATTTCAGAGTCTTCTACCTGAATACTTTTAAGCTTCATAGTCTTCCTCACAATTAAAGTCACACCAAACCCTCTAGCTTCCATCCTTCTTTTGAGTCTTCCAGCTTATTAACTATTATTGATTATACCTTCATACTTCTTGATAATATCTGCAAGCTTCTGCTTTATATCAGGTTCAAGACTGCATTTGTTGCCATTACGCAGTATCTCCTGAACCTTATCACCTGCTTTCTGAGCTACGTTCTTGGAACCTTTGGCTTTCCACATATCATAGTTTGCACCGTTGGATATGCTCAATTCTACATGCTCACCGCACCTAAGATATTTGATGGTATGGTCTTCCATCAGATATGTTCCCCTTGGTCCAACGCTTGCTATAGTATCAAAAGCTATAGCTTCCCTGCTCACTTCTATACCTTTCTGAAACCTTCTAACTATCCTGCACATTTCGTTGTCCATTACCAACTGCTTATTACTGATGCTCATTCCGGTACCGAACATACCAAGATTTACTATCATATCGTTTGCGCCAATTATGCCGGCGATTATGCTGAGCATCTTTTCCCAAGCACTCTGTTCATCGTGAACATTGGAATCGCTTTCGGGAGCAGTGGTGTGGCTTGGAATATTGTAGTAATGGGCCATTTGTGCACCTGCTATCCTCAGAAGTGAGGCTTCAGGGCGCCCTATCAGCACATTTGCCAGCTTCATTTCATAGGTGGTCCATGCAGCTCCATATATGACAGGAGTGCCTTGATTTATGAGCTGAGTAATTACTATACCCGAAAGAACTTCAGTATTATGTAAGGTTAATATTCCTGCAAGTGTATATGGAGCAGTAACTCCGGTGATAGGTTGTGGCAGTAAGTTCACCGGTAAGCCTTCTTTGGCAACCACATACAGAGCTTCAGCCGCTCCTTTTTCCCAATATAGGGGGCTTGTAGGCGAAAGCTGGCTTATGAGATTACTTCCGCATGCTAAACTGTCTTTATTCAATACTGCTCTACCCATTTCAATGGCAGCCTGGTTTATTAGTTCACTTTCGGATGAGAAGAACACTGGCTTTTTTGAATTCTCAAGAATTGCTTTTATTGCGTAGAGCAATGCCGTCTTTGGCGCGACATCCTGTGGCATCACAGGAACTCCAATAATATCTACCTCACTGAGATAATCAGAAATCACTGCAAAATCCTCTACGTCCTTAATAGTAGATACTCTTCTGGTCCCATTTTCATCAACTATTGCGAATACAGCATTGTGCCCACTTGCACAGTAACAATTACCATCACCTAATATTAAGGTTATTTTACCGTCCCTGTCATATATGGGTATTTTAGCCGGTAGCGACTTAATGCATTTTTCAGTCACGCTTCTCGGAAATTTAACAAGCTCAGTCTCATAATCAACATTACAGCCGTTTTCCTTCAAAATATCCAGAATTCTTTTACTTTCTACAATCAAGCCTACCTTTTCAAGTATATCCAATGAGCTTTCATGAATGAGTTCTATATCGCTTTTTGATAGCACTTCAAGATTAGTTAACCTCATAAAACCTTCCTCCTACTTTTTATTTTTTGTTGAAAAAACTGCCGGATTAGAGCTTTGAACGAATACGCAAAAAATGTAAAAATCATTAAATCACAGAAAGTCGACAACTTCGCGTGAATAGGAGCTTCAATTTTCGTGCAGGATAACCTTTTCGAATTTTCTAAAATTCAAGAAAATAGCTTTTTTATAATGTAAGCACTCATAGTCAAAGCTTTTGACTAGTATATACTAACCTTTAATGGATCCCATTACAATTCCTTTAATGATATAACGTTGAAGAATGAAGTAGAATATTACTATTGGAGCCATACACAGAAATGAACCTGCAAGCATTTTATCCCATTCCTTCATATATCTTCCTACAAATTGGAAAAGTGCCAGAGGAAGCGTCATTTTACTTTTACTCGACAATACCAGGTAGGGAAACAGAAAATCATTCCATATGTTAATAGTATTCAGCACAATAACCATAACGGTTATAGGGCTTAGCAAGGGAAATACGATTTGTACAAAAACCCTTAGTGTATTGCAACCATCTATCCTTGCACACTCTTCAAGCTCAAGCGGAACTGTTTTTATAAAACCATGGTAGAGGAATACAGCCAAAGGGCAACATCCACCTATATCAAAAATTATTACTCCTTCAAGAGTATTAATAAGATTAAGAAACTTCATTTCCTGTATTGTTGGTATCATGATTGCATGGAAAGGTATAACCATGGATGAAACAAAAGCGATAAAAATAATCCTGCTTGCAGGTATTCTTTTTTCATCCCTCGAAAGTTTGTAAGCGCATAAAGCGCTCAATACAACAATAGCAACAATAGAGACCAGACATATAACTAATGAATTTAATAATTTCTTAAAATACTGCATCTGATCCCATACAGTCACGTAGTTAGTTAGATAAAGTCCTTTTGGCAATGAAATAGCATCCGCCATAATATCCCTAAAAGGCTTGAACGTATTGAGAAATCCGATAATAATCGGATATAAAAAGAAAATGGTAGCAAAGATTATTAGAACTTCGAGAAAAATGAGACTGCTTCTTCTGTTCATTAGTTTTCCACCTCTTTTCTTTTCAGCACCAATACCTGGATAAGGGTTATCAGAGCAGTTGCAACAAATAGTATAAAAGCTTTTGCCGAACCCAGACCGTAATTATTTTTTTTGAATGCTTCTTCATAAATATTGAAGACTACTGTCCTTGTAGCAAACCCCGGTCCCCCCTTGGTGAGTACGAAAGGAATATCGAAAGTCCTTAAAGTGTTTGAAATGGATAAAAATAACGCAATGGTAATGGCAGGCACAATAAAAGGTAGGATTATATGATAAAATCTTTGCCACCTGCCAGCTCCGTCGATGATGGATGCCTCTAATACTTCCTGATTGACTGTCTGAAGACCTGAAATGTAAATGACCATGTAGAAACCTACTACCTGCCATATACATACCACCGCTACAGACCAAAATGCAAGCCTTTCATCACCCAGCCAGCTCCAATTGAAGAAATCCAAGCCGGTATATTTGTATAAGGACTCAAATGTATTTGTAAAAACGAACTGCCACATGAAGCCTATAATTATTAAAGTAATTACATTGGGCATGAATAAAAGCGTCCTGATGAAATTTCTTAATTTTAAATCCATATCGAGAATTAATGCAAATGCTAGCGCCAATAAATTCGAAACCGGTACGACAACAGCAGTCAACCTGATTGTGAAAGAAACCGAATTCACAAAGCCTGAGCTTTCGCTAAAAATATTAGAAAAGTTTTCAAGTCCCACAAAAGTAATTTTTGAGCTTATTCCATTCCAATCGGTAAACATATATATAAATCCACTGATAAACGGATATATATATGTAAGCAAAAAAAGCAGAATTACCGGAGAGGTAAATATTATAAACTCTAATATAATTTTACGCCTTTTCTTTGTCATTGCAATCCCTCTTTTAACTGTTGGCGGAAAGCCGAAGCTTTCCGCCCATTTAAAGTATTCATAAAGATTTGAACTATAAAAAATAGTAAGAATACTTAGTTACCACTTACAAATTCTTCGTTTATTTTGTCAAGGCATTCGTCCCTGTTGAGCTTACCCATAAAATACTCCTGCATTGCCCCATTGATTGTTGGCTCAAAGGTGGAGGAGAAAAAATGATATCCCCATGGATATATGTTTCCTTCATTGATGAATTTTAACGCGTCCTGAGTAAGCACTCCAAAATTCGGATTATTGCCCTTAATCGGGTTGAGAATTCTCCAACCGTTTCCAGCCATTTCTTCCCATTCGGCTTTGATACTATCCAGCTAAAAAGCTCCTTTGCTTCATCCACATGCTTGCTGCTTTTGGAAATCGCCATACACCAGGAAACATCTGAATACAGTCTGCATTCACTTGGATCCTCGCTGATGGGAACACCCATCATACCGATATTAATATCAGGGTTCACCATTTTTATCATATCTTCTGCCCAGTCACCCTGTGTTATCATCGCCGCCTTCTTTAATCCAAGACTAGAGCACTGCGCAGCATAATCAATTTCCAGAGCTTTTTCAGGACAATTTTCTTTAACTATGTCAAAGAAGTCAAAAAGCTTTTTACAAGCCTCAAGATCCTTAAGCTTTATTTTTCCTGCCATTACATCTTCCATTGTTTTGGCAGGAGTCGGATCGCATCCTATGATCATTCTGAATATGTGTCCTATGATCCAGTCTTCCTTATATCCTTCGCCAAAAGGTAAAATCCCCAACTTTTTTATTTTTTCACAGGTATCCCTTAATTGTGTCAGCGTCCTGGGAAGCTCATTTATACCAGCTTTCGTGAAGGTATCCTTGTCATATATGATGCCCCAGGTCTCAATATCCAATGGGATTCCGAATAATTTCCCATCTACTGTAACAGACAGCTTCGCATAATCCATCACTTCATCCCAATAAGGTTCGCCGGTAAGGTCTAAAAGATACTCCTTGTAATCCTTCAAGGCATAATAGGTAGGAAGCCCAAGTATGTCAGGAATATCATTGCTGGCTATCCTCGTCCTCAGAATAGTATAAAAGTCCGAGCTTGCTTCGTTCTCAATCGTTACATTGGGTACATCCTTATTAAATTCATCCGAAAGATTATCTATTCTGTCTGCCCATTCAATCTGATAATGAAGAAATTTTAAAATAACCGGCTCGGCATTGCTTTCTCCTTCTTTTTTTTGTTCTGTTTGGGATTTTGTCTGTTCGGCCTGATGTGACGTACCGGAAGTATCCGATGTCTTGTTTGCATCTGACGACGAACAAGCAGGAAGAATAAAAGAAATTAATAAAATCGTTACAAGAAACCATAATGTCTTTTTTGAAAACACTAAAATCACCCCTGAGCTTTAATATTTAGAGCATGTAAGCTCTTTATCTAATATTTTATAATTTTTTTATAGAAGAATTAAATGGATTTGATTGCAGTGTTATCGTAAAATATTGATTAGTATCATAGCGAAAACGGCCGAATCAGCCTTTAAATTTGCGTTTAACATTTCTATATTCCTGCGGTGGAATACCAAAGTGTTTTTTAAACACCTTGGTAAAATAGTTATTATCTTCTAACCCGACCATCCTGGCAATATTACATATTTTCAGGCTTTCGTCCTCTAAAAGCTCTCTTGCCTTTTCCATCCTCACTCTGTTTATGAATCTGAACAGATTCTCGCCAGTTTCCTCTTTGAAAATTCTGCAAAGATGTTCCCTACTAACAAAAAACATCTTAGAAATATAATCAAGAGACAGTTTCATATAATAATTCTCAAGAATAAAATTCATGATGTTAATTACTAAATTACTGTACGTTTTATTCTCTAATATGTTATCATTATAATATAAAATTTTTTCGTCTTTAATGGCATTTGCTCCCGAAAGAGCTGTTTTCGCTTGTTCAAAGGCGGTAATAAAGTCAGTACGGTTGCTAGCTCTATTACTCAACCCTATATTGCATTTAATACTGTGATTTTCCATCTCATTCAGCATAAGCTTACAATACTCGTAAATATCGCAGAATATCCTCTGATCTTTGCTTTTATCAAATGTCAAGATCGTCACAAATTCATTTACACAGTCAATATCCCTGGTAGATAAATATTTCCCGCTCTTGAATACAATACCATTTAGTTTTGTTTCAATGAAATAGCAAAATAGCCCAGGCGATTTGTTAAAGCAGTCACGCTTTATATCTTCAAAATTTAATACCTTTGTTACCAATAAAATGAAATCTTCTCTTTCCTGGTCATATTCCACCAACTCCATTAGCCTATATAATCCTTCATTTCCTCTTGTAGGTCTGCCATCGAGGTCCGCTTGTAGATTTTCCAGCGACACGGTACCAGCGCCGTCGACATTTAACCCCGATCTGATTTCATCAACAGCCTTCTTAAGCGAGCTATTAAATTCCTCCGGATTGACAGGCTTTAATAAATAATCGATTACTTTTGATTTTATTGCCCTTCGAGTATAGGTGAAATCACTATAACCGCTAATCACAAGTATTTTTGCACTAAGCGCTCTTTGCTCAATCATCTCAAGCAGTTTTATGCCATCCATGACCGGCATGCGCATATCTGTTACAATCAACTCAGGATTTTCCTCAGATATTTTTCTAAGACCATCTTCGCCATTTTCAGCCTCAAGTACTATATTTATACCTAAACGTTCCCATTTTCCTATGAACTTTAAATATTCACGGGCACCGGCCTCATCATCAATTATCAAGGCTTTCAATGAAGCATCACCCTTTTTATTCATTTCATTTCAATTGCTGCTGACGGTTCATCCATTAATATGATCAGCTTTACTTCTGTCTTCTTATATGGCTCGCTGTCAATAAAAAATAAAATCTTATCGCCAAAGAAAAGTTTAAGTCTGTAAAAGACATTTCTTATTCCTATACTTGAACTTTCCTCCATGTTTCTCATGTTATATTTTTTTATATCTTCAAGAATACTTAACCTTTTATCTTCAGAAAAGCCTCTGCCATCGTCAACAATGCTGATAATTACATTTCCATCCTTTTTCAGGCAATTAACTTCAATGCAGCCTTTACCCGTTCCTTCTTCAATTCCATGGATTACCGAATTCTCTACCAGGGGTTGAAGTGTAACCCGCGGCAATTGAAAATCCTCAACCTCTGGGTCCACATAGACCTTATAATTGAGTTTTTCCAAATATCTGTACTTTTGTATTAATAAATATCTTTCAACATTTCTGATCTCGTCCGATAATTTTACAGCACCTTCAAAGCTATAAATACTGTAACGCAATATCGGAGCCAGTGCGTCTACTATTTCACTCACCTCAAAGGCATTG
Organism: Clostridiaceae bacterium; assembly: GCA_012840535.1. Taxonomy (GTDB): domain Bacteria; phylum Bacillota; class Clostridia; order Acetivibrionales; family DUMB01; genus DULF01. The sequence continues at coordinate 23,659 of DULF01000049.1, read as the reverse complement.
CGTCTGACTGCCAGATACTTTATCGTTTGTAGCGTATTACTCAGGAAATGTGGATTGATTTTTGACTGAAGCGCTTCAAGTTGCGCTGTCTTTTCGGAAAGCTGTGCTTTAAAATGCTCATTGATAAGCTTGTTGATTTTTTCAGCCATCAGGTTAAAAGTCTCCACGGCAGCACTTAGTTCATCTGCTCCGTTCAATCGTACTGAAACGTTGTAATTCCCCGATTTAATATGATTCATGGCTTCCCTTAATTTTGACAGCGGCCTTGTGATAGACAAAGATACTAAAATAACAATTATCACAACAAATGACAGTAAAATCATACTTATTCCTATATTCCTGAAAGCTATCTTCGTTATTTCAGCATATATGGAATCATAAGGAATCAATTTGATAAGGAGAATCTCAGAAAATGGGATTTTATTGTAAAAAGCAATCCAATTTTCTCCGTCTGGTTTTATTATCCCCTTTTCTTCCGTATTTTCACTGTAGCTTATTTTATCGATTGCTGACTTTAAGTTGCTTATTATTTTAGCGTCATTTTTACTTCCAAAGGTAATATCTCCTGATACGCTGCAGATAAAAATGGATTCATTTGGATTTATCATTGCGGAGTTGCAAATGGAACTCAAATAATCGTATTTTATATTTATAGATATTATCCCCAGGATGTTGCCGCCAGGCAAATTTTTAATCTGCCTGTTAAATGAGAACCCTTTTACTTTTTTTCCTTTTTCATCAACTGTCATTTCGTGGCTCGGCGTAATATAGGCGTATTCCTTTTGCATTGTGTTTTTGATAAATGGTATCCTATTTGTTTTTTCAATCTCTTGATATGTCAAATTGTTAGTGATTGTAACAGAAGAAATATGAAAGTTTTTACTAAATTTATACAGTGAATGGTTTTTAGAAACATAGAACTCAATACTATTAAATTCTTTATTTTTTCTAAGAATCCTTATAATCTTATCTTCAAAATCCCTTTTATCAACATAGTCTTGAAATCCATTTCTCAACTTGACGAAAAACTCATCATCCCTGTAAAGGTCCATTATCATATCGTCAATTGAGTCAAAATAACCTTTGACAGTGCTTGAAAGCAGCGTCATGGTATTCAAGCTCATATTTATGTAATTTGACATGGAATTACTAATAATGCTTCTATAAAAAAAGCCATTCAAAATAAAAAAAGGCAATAGAACTCCAAAAACGATCAAGGTAAACAGTTTTCTTGCTATACTTCCAGCGAACACCTTTTTTATTGAATGTGCTTTTTTTTTCATGGCATTACACCTCTGACGAATCAACCCTTTAAGCCTGCACAAAATTATTATAGTCTACCAGGGTACGATTTTCAACTAACAAAACCAAAAACTCACCATCACACTGCAATCAGAATACCTTGCAGAAATATTATGTAGCCATTTTACCAATCGTTATTTCTGCAAGGCATCCTCAATCAGGTATAAATACAGTTGCTATTCCCACCAGTTAATAGGCTACAATGAATTCCCTTGTTACTATTTCACTCAAGTCGGAGAAATCCATCTTTACATGCCACAATTTAGTTATCGAGTCCCAAAACCATCCGCACTGTGATATTCTTAACCTTCCGAGGCTGGTCGTTTCTTCCATCGCCTCCCCATTGCATACAATTTTACTCGGCCTTGTGGGCGAATAGCCGGTAATTATGGGATTATCACCCAAGCCTGATATTACTCCAACCTTAAGCATTTTGGAGCAAGTTTCGACTGAAGCCACTCGCATATCAGCCATTGTGACGAACTTTTCAGTATCTCCAATCACAGCCATCCCGTTGTCAAAAACAGGAGCAACAACAAAGTATTCATGTTTTGCATCTCTGAGGAGAGGAATCTGACAATCCTCGCTTTTAACCGAAGCACATTTCATTTCATAATTGTAAACCAGATACTTACCCTTACCACCTAAATCAGCTACTGAGAAACTCGACAGATAACCTGAACTCGGCAAACTAAGAACATAGTACCATTTATGTCCGGAAATGTTGGATTCTGTGTAACCTACCATTCCACCTTCAATATAGCACCTGTCAATTGGTGTAATAGGCCTGTCGGCTTTCAGGACAAGTCCGTCACATTCTCGGTATGTCTTTTTCAGCAAACTGAAATCGCATTCTCCAACCTTATGTCCCAGCTGCAGCTGACCTCCTGAAAGATTTGCTACAAGGACATCTTCATAGGCATTTGCATCAGCAACCGTCTGAATATTGTCCCTCGACGGCCATATACCGAGGCTGCCGTAAAATGCATTGGTAAAAATGAGGTGTTTCCACTGGTAACTGTCTGAATTCTCCATATTGAACTTGTTACGCAATACATGATGGTCCCATGTGCCTTGCAGCGACAGCATTGCCGGATTCTCAACAGATTCCATGACATGCCTTGGCATCTGCATGCAGTAATGAATTGATATACCTTTTTTATGAAGCGCTTTTGCCATGTTTTTGAAATATATATCCATATTATTTATGCCAGACATCATAACCTTGTCGCCCTCATAAATATTGATATAATCAATCATAAGGCTAATGCAGCCCCAGCTTGCAAGCTTTTCTGCAGTATACTCCCAATAATCCTCGCTATAAAACACGTCGCCCATGCTAGCCAAAGGAACATCCCCATCTGCTCCGCAATCGAAATAGGGAAATTTTTCTCTATACGGGCCTTTAGAGGCAAGCCAGCACATGTATGCCTGTATGGGTCTTCCGATCTTTTCACTCAGCCATTTCACACCTCTTGGAAAAAGAGAATCAAGAGGTTCATACAAGCCTTCCTTGTATTTCAATTGATCGGAATCCAATACATGGTATACTCCAGTCCGGATTCCGTTATTTTTCAACTCCTCTTCCACGGCAATTATTATATCCTCATAATTGTCATATTCGCTGTCGGTGAATTTTTTTGACCAATAATATGCACCATAATCGTCGAGGTAAGCTATGTACTTTAACGAATCATCTTCATATTTTGAAGGTCTCTTTTTCCCGCTTTTTGAAAGAAGAGCATCGCCCCACATTCGGAAAGTATTGTTTATGCCTTCAGAAGCCGTAACGATATGCATATGCTCATACCCTTCGGGTATTTCACTTGCCAGACCCTGTATGCCGCAGTTGATCGCATAGGTGAACTGGAAGGGCTTGCCTCCGAGATGTACGCATTGTTGCGTAGCTGCAAGATAATTGGCAAAGGGGGAGAGTATCATGGCATTATTGTCCTTGTCGGCAAGCACCAATATATCGACTGCTCCGCTAATTGCACCTGCATTGCCGTAGCCGAATCTATGATTGAACATGCCGCCGCTGGTCCAGGAATACAGATCATCCCTTATATCTTCACTTCCTCCTGATGGGAGTGAAAATTGCGGAAATACCATAGATGGCTGTGTCCAATTTCCATTGGCGTAATTTTTGAAGCCCTTAGGGAATCTTTCAACAAAGACGACATGAGGTTTTTCTTTATAAACACGGAAACTTGTAATAAACTCAAGGCTTTTATCAGAAAATTCCCATTTGCAGTCAATATACTCAAAAGAACCTATTACATCCTCTTCTGTGCCTTGCCTGATTTCAGTTATTCCAAGCTCCTCATCCTTATCCTTTACAGAATATCCATCCTCAAAGCCAATACCTAGATTGTATGACGTCTGGCTCCTATACCATCTACCGTTTTTAAAAACGCTTATTATTCCATTTCCCAGCCATTTGCGCCCCTTAAACAATAAATCATACTGTCCTTTTTCAGGCATAAAGTTTATAGAAAGACCGAACTTATTACTAATATGGTAATTCTTTTCAAAATTTTCTGGCATATATATTCCCCTTTCTTTAAAAGCTTTGTAGTATAAGTCAATTATAACTTTACATAAATTTTTGAAAAATGGAATACATTGAGTACACATAGAAAAATATTGATTTAACAGTAAAATTCATCAGATATCAATAATATCAGTAACAAGATTATTTAAATGACTGTAACCCTCTCGTTTCTTTTGCAGCAATAGCATAAAATAAATATTGTTAAAGACTTAATAGACCGCTGATAGCATTTATTTTTATGTCAAGAATAATGTATTATTTATGTATTATCAGGAAGCGTATATTTTAGTATAATAGGATAAACACACAACGTATGGAGGTATTGCCCATACTTGTGAAAAAAATAGCTGCAAAAACAGCCGGATTCTACTGACTCTAACTTAATCTTTCAGAGAAAATGGCAAGGTTAAAGCAAAAGCATGTTGAAATCCTTGGCTGCCTCGATGAACTGAAGCAATATCCCGATAAAATCGCTCTCTTTCGGGAAATTGCATGCCAATACACTGAAGAAAATTCCCGTACTTTTAAACCCATCCGCCTTCTCCTCGATCCATTTGCAAAGATTAAGGAAATAGGATTAAAAAACCTTGGTTATGTTTTCCTTGAAAAGATTTACCATGGATTAGGCACTCATGCTTTTTCCAACGTAACGAAAACATACTCAATATTGGCTTTAATTTGAACGCTATCTTTCGTCTACTTGTATATTCACGAATTATATATCCTAGTTTTAAGAAAAAGGAAAAACGTTCAAACCCGGTTTTCCAGATGGGACTGATTCTAGATAGCAAAGATCTACCCTTAGTGTTTCATCTCTTCCTTGGTAGCCATTCGGTCATACTATCTCTCGGTCCATCGTGGAAAGGAGCGTTATATTGTTTGCCATTGAACGCCAGCAGGGTATTATGAATTTGCTTAAAGCAAAAAAGTCCGTTACTGTAACTGAACTTAGTAAAAAAATCTTCATTGGTGAAGCCACCATATGAAGAGGACTCGGAAAGCTTGAGAAAAAAGGCTTATTGAAGCGCACATACGGTAGAGAACAATTAGTACACCATCTGTACGCCATGGAACTTAATGGCATTCACAAAAACTGCTTTTTCTATATATTTACAGCTTAACTATATTCATTGCTTTATAATTCCATTAATCTTATTTAGTGATCTTTAATTTTATATATCTTTTCTTGAGTGCATTTTACACGATTCTTAATATCAAATAATTATCTTCCTAACTATATGTTTAACAATTACACAGGCAATCCAAAGAATTTGACTGCATTTCCTGACATGAGTTTCTCATAATCATGGGTGTTGAATAACGTTTTCCACTTTTCAAGATAGGTCTGATAAATGGGATTTGAATAACCATCCGGTCCCGATATAGGTGCATCCGATCCGAACATGACCCGGTCGGGTCCGGCTTTCTCAATCAATTTCAGTGTGCTTTCAGGCGCAACCCAGGTTGTATCTCCGTACAAGTTCGGCTGCTTCGCAATCAGGTCAATGGATTCTTCATGGTCTGTATACAACCCTAGATGAACCATAACAAATTTTACACATGGGTATTTAACCGCCATGTTAAAGACTCTCCTGGGCGAGGATTCGTCCGTGGAAGCGGTATGTACGACGACAGGCAGATCATATTCGGCGGCAAGCCTGATATATGGTTCGACAAGTGCTGAATCGATTGGCGCCTGATTCAGATAGGGATGCAATTTCAGTCCGTAAATACCTGAACGGTTTTCCAAAACAAAACGGCAGAATTCCTCCGAAACTCCACCTGTATGCGGCATTACCCAGACAAGCGGATAAATTCTCCCGGGGAATTTCCGGGAAAATTCAATTGCAGCGTAATTGATATCTATCTGATTCCGCAGCCTGTCTTTTGCCAGCGGATGTTTGTCATGATCAAATTCAATTCCCTGTATATTTGAAACGACAGCACAATCTATGCCATATTTGTCCATTGACTGGATCAGCATGTTTTCCGGCATATAGAAATCCAGAATTGACCCAAAATGGGCATGCGCATCGATAACCACTGCGTTTACTCCTTCACCAAATCAATCATGGCAAAATAAATCTAAATGTTTTTTTATACAAAGGTTACACCATCAAATATCATTTGAAAATCGATGATGTAACCTTTGCATATCAAGTCATTTTATTTTTTTAATTTTCTTGTATTCATGGCAATTGCCGCTGCACTGAGTGCAACACCGGCGACGTAAATCATTACTCCTGAGTCTGATGTATCAGGTGATTTGGTATCTGCTGCCGTATCGGCCCCAGTATTTGCTGCATCAGGAGTTTCTGCGTCTGTTTCAGCGGGAGTTTCCTCCTGTATCAGCGTAATCGTTGTCGTATTTGTCGAGGAATCGTAGGATACAAGGTAATTCCCGGAGACTGTTGGCTTAAAGCTTGATTTGGATCCGAAGCCGGCAGCTTCACCGGAAAGGGTATATTGTGTTCCTGCACCCCAGCCGTACTGGCCATAGTTCTTTTTTGAAAGACAAACAATAGCTGTGTATCCATCTCCTTCCCCTGTATATGCCTCGAATGGAACAATAGCCTGGTATATTCCGGTTCCATCGCCGGTCTCTGTCAGGAGTATTGCGTCTTCGCCTTCAATAGCCCAATTGTTGAAGTCGCCATAAAGGACAGGCGTCTCAAAGAACACTTCAGGAGGCAGAATTGTCGTTACATGGGTTTTTGAGTCATAGGTAAATTCATATAACCCACTGACCTCCGGCTTGAAAAATGAAGCAGAACCCATGGCCGCAGGTTCGCCGGACAAGGTGTACTGCTCACCGGCGCCCCATCCGTATTGACCGTAATCTTTCTTGGTGATGCATACAAAAACATAGTATCCTTCGCCTGTCCCGGTATAAGCATCAAAGTGGTATGAAGCTTTAAAAATACCGCTTCCGGGTTCCGTCTCTGCCAGGGGTTTTGCATCTTCACCTTCAATAGCCCAATTGTTGAAATCGCCATAGATTACCGGGGATTCCAATGGAACTTCGTCACCCTCCGCAGCACAAACAGGTGTAATGCTGATAAACAGAAGAGCCGCAACTATCGGAAGTATCCTGAGCAAATTTTTCATACCGATCTCCTCCTTTAAATAAATTATATTTGTAAACCTTTCAGGCCCTGGATCAAGTTTGAGCCTAAAAGTAATTTACCTGACTTTGAGTACCATAAAATCGTATCCGTCCAACTCAATTCTGGAACATCCATTATCGCCGACAGCAAATGAGCGGTTATCCAGGCATGAGTAAAGCCGTTTTTCAGCCCCCATGCCGTCAACATCGAGATTTAAATCTGCGCTAATGTTTTTGCTGCCGAAATTTGCCAGGATGATGCGATCTTCAGGTCCTGCAGAACAAATATCACCAAAGGGCACGGAAGGTGAAATTATCCTTTCAAACCCGATAACTCTGTCAGGAAGATTCCTTAATAACTTAACAGAGCCATTTTTTAATGAATTTGTGTTTTTTCGTAGCATTCCGAGGCTGCGGATAAACTCAAGCAGCTTTGTATCCTGGTTTTGTGCATCCCACTTCATTGTCCTGCGGTTATCCGGATCCTCGCCGCCTTCCATGCCAATCTCATCTCCATAATAGATCAGCGGAATCCCAATATAAGTGATTAAGACTCCGAATACAGGAAAGAGCATGGACCTGTTGCCGTCAAGTGCGGTTAAAATTCTTTTGACGTCATGGCTGCCTACCAGGTTCACCAGGAAGGGAATTGTTGTTGACCTGTAGTTCATTTCATTTGCGCATACTTCGTCCCAAAATTCCATATTGCTGCGCTGAGGATCCGTTGCCATCGCCAGAATGGCATTTCTGAACATGTAATTCGTCACGCTGTCAAATTCATCGCCCAAAAGCCATGGGGTTGCCCGGTACCACACTTCACCCAGGATAAAGATATCCCGCTTTATTTCGCGAAGCCTGCTGCGGAATTTTCTCCATAAAGTATGAGAAACCTCATCTGAGGCATCCAGCCTCCAGCCGTCTATGTCCAACTCCTTTGTCCAATAGGCCGCCACATCAATGCAGTATTCCTGGACATGGGGGTTGGATGTATTCAGGCGTGGCATTTCAGGTACCATTCCTGCAAACGTGTCATAGTTAAGGGGATCAGTTTCTACTTTTTCTCCGCGGATAGAAAACCAGTCGAAATATTTGGATTTAGTGCCTTTTGAAACGACATCAAGAAACAATTGGTTTTTATTGCTGCAGTGGTTGAAAACTGCATCAAGAACCACGCGTATTCCAAGGGAATGCGCTTTCTTTACAAGTTCGCGCGCTTCTTCCACCGTGCCGAATACAGGATCGATTTTATAATAATCGATTACGTCATATTTATGGTTTGTTTCAGAAAGAAAAATCGGACTGAGATACAGGATCGTCGCACCAAGTGAAGCAATATAGTCCAGTTTATCCATAATTCCTTTAAAGTCCCCGCCGTAAAAGGATTTACGGTTGGGAAGGGCATCCCATTCCACACAATTTTCCGGATCGTTTGACGGATCGCCGTTATTGAACCGGTCGATGAAAATCTGGTAGATTAACCCCTCCCTTGCCCAATCAGGAGCACCTGGAAGGTCTTCTTCAAACAGATAAGGATAGATAAAGAATTTATTGTAGTTTTTATTATATGGCGTGAACCCGTAATTTGAGTAGTTCCAAACCGTTCCGGTCTGATCTGTCAGTTCGAAATAATATTTGAATCTTTTCCCGGGCTCGGTGATTTCCGCTTCATAATAATCATTATATTTATCCGTGGAAATAAGCTGCATCTCCTGCCTTGCAGGTGAACTGACATGATCGTATGTGTTTTTATACCTCACGCATACCCTGGTACAATCGCCTTTGGCGGTTTTAATTCTCAGACGGAGCGTGTTTTCATTAACCGGATAAGCATAAACTGTGTCCGGTGTATGCTGTACTGCTGCAAAATTCATACCGCATTTACTCATAGCTTAACTCCTCCTTCTGACAGCCCGCCGATAAAGTAGCGCTGCATCGAATAAAAAAGGACAATTATCGGTAATGAACCCATAATTGCTGCTGCACAATATCTGGACCAATTTGTGCCGTATTGGCCTTCGATCATGCTCTGGAGTCCGACCGCCAGCGGCATGCTCTTGAATCCGCCTGTCATTACAACGCTTGCAATAACGTACTCGTTATACGCCAGCACAAAGCTCTGCAGTGCAACTATGGCAAGTATAGGTTTGACAAGCGGCAAAATGATTTTGACAAAAATAGTCAATAATCCTGCGCCATCAATTCTTGCAGCCTCGTCAAGTTCAGAAGGTATTGTGTCAAAGTACCCTTTGGCGAGCAACACCATGCCTGCCGATGCCATAACGGCATTCGACAGCATCAATCCCTCGATTTTATCAAGGAGCCCGAAAGAACTGAAAATCTTGAAGATTGAAACCATCGACAATGTGAGCGGAAACACCTGAACCAGCAAAATTGCCGAAAACATAATGTCCCTTCCGTGAAACCGCACCCTTGACAATGCAAAGACTGTGATTGTAGTGATCAGGAGGCTTATGACCATTGTTCCAAGCGAAAGATATATTGAATTCCAGAACCAATTAATAAATCTATATTCCGTAAATACGGACACATAATGTTCAAGAGTAAATTCTGATGGCAATAAGCTACCGCTTACTACAATGACATCTTTGCCGAAAGAAATCAGAACAATTGCAACAAAAGGCAAAAGGATCGTGATCGAGATAAGCGACAGAAAAATATTCAATCCAATCTGTTTTCGTTTTTTTTGCCTGGTAATCATAATTTCACTCCATCCGCTAAAGCTATCATACTTATTTGGACTCCTCGCTTCCGATGGACCTTCCGACCTTCATTGCAATAAGTGAGAATGCGCCGACAAAGAAGAAAATGATGACGGAATATGCAGCAGCAAGGTCGTAACGCATGGTCCTGAATGCAGTGTTAAAGACATAAGTGATCAGAAGGTCCGTGGCTCCGGGATCACCAAGTTTCTCAGCGGCAGGTTCGCCGCGTGTAAGAAGATAAATACCGAACTGATTGAACTGCATGATGAATGACATAATTAATGTGGGAAGCATCGCACGAACTACCAGCGGTAGTGTAATTTTCACAAATGACTGCCGCGTTGACGCCCCGTCAATTTCGGCTGCCTCGTAAAGCGTTCCGGGTATTGATTTCAGAATTCCCTGGGCGACAATGATGAAATATGGAAATGAAAACCATGTCATGACAATGACCGTGCTGACTTTTGCCATCAACGGATCAGTAAGCCATGGGATCGGCGGAATTCCGAACTTTCCGAGAATGGAATTGATCAGGCCGTCGCTTGTATTTAAAAATCCGCGCCACATGAGAATTGTAATGAATGCAGGAATAACCCACGGCAGAATGAATATTCCGCGGTATATTTTGGCGATAACCAGCCCCGCCTTGTCAAGCAAGACGGCAATGAAAGTCCCGAGCACCAGCGACGAGATAACGACACTTCCTGCATAGATGAAAGTCCATAAAAGCATTCCTGTAAATCCGCTTAATCCCTCGTTAAAAATGGTTTCATAGTTTTTAAGGCCAACAAAGCCGTAATTCATCATTTTCATACCGCTGTAATCCGTTAATGACAACCAGATATTATGAATTACGGGGTAGCCGTAAAAAATACTAAAAAGCAACAGGAATGGAATCATGAAAATCCATCCGCAGACAGAATCATTTATTTTCCACAATAATTTTTTCATTCAGCAGCCTCCGGGAGTTTAATTTTTTTTTAATTTTTGCCCCTCATGGCGGCAATGTCAGCTTTAACAGCATCGGAAAATTCCTTTAGTTTTGAATCTACCGGCGCGCCCTTGAAGAATATGGCATTCAGAGCTTCAGTGCTGTAATTCCAAATGACGACAGCTTCGGGATTGTTGGGGAAAACTTCGCCGGTCAGGCTTACGGAGAGAAGCGATTTCAAAACTTCACTTTCCTGTACGTAGGAACTTGCCGCAACCGCCTTGTTGCATGTATTGCGGTAGCCTGTTTTGGCTTCTCCTCCATTGCCTGCTTCATAGAGAATCTGCTGGTTCTCATCTTTCATGATGTACTGCAGGAATGCTTTTGCTTCAGCCGGCCAGTCAGAAAACCTGTTCAGTACAAAGCCCTGTACGGTTGCAAGGGGTTTTGATTCGCTGCCGTCATCATTCCTGGGAAGCGGTGCAATTCTGTAATCAATCCCTTTGCTCCTGTAAATTGCAGCATCCCACAGGCCATATATAAACATGGCAACCTTTCCATTTGCAAATCGCGCGCTGACATTGCTGTCAGTTTCTGTATAGGATTGCGTAGTCAGGCCTTCTGCCTTAAGCTGCAAAAGCTTGTTGATTGCAACTTTGGTACCCTCGGTATCTATGCCGATGTCATCCGGATTGTATGATCCGTCTGCATTCCTTCCAAAATAATAACCGCCTTCATTTCTTATAAGAGGATATATAAACCAGTAATTGTTGGGAGCAACCAGGGTTCCATAAAGAGTGATTTCGCCGCCGTTTCTCTGTGTCAGTTCCCTAGCTTTGGCGAAATATTCCGACCAGGTTTCCGGAATTTCTGATATAAGGGCTTTGTTGTAAACAATTCCATATGCATCAATTGAGTAACCGACACCATAGTATACTCCGTTATACTTCATTGCTTCAAAACCAATATCGTAAAAACGGGACCTGGTTTCATCGTCCAGCCAGTCAATCGGCTGCAGGTATCCGTTGGAAGCAAGGACTCCAAGATCGGCTGACTGTATATAGACGATATCAGGCTTTTCGGAAGATTGTGCAGCCACCGGAAATTTTTGCCTGATGGTGAAAAAGTTGCTGTCAAGGACCTCCACGGATACTCCGGTTTCGGCTTTAAATTTGTCTGCAATCTTTTGAAGGGCATCATTTTCTGCTGTATTCAACGAAAACCAGACCTTCAGTTTAGCTTTGCTGTTGAGCCCTGAAGCAGAACCGGATGCTGAGCCTGACTCAGAACCGGATGCGGAGCCGTTTGCAGAACCGGGATCTTTGGCTGATAAATCTCCTGACGATTTCCCGGTGTTGCTGCATGCCGCTGCCAGCATCAGCATTGCAAAAGCGGCACAGAAAGCAAGAATTCGAATCACACGTGCATTTTTCATATCACATAACGCCCTTTCTTTTCAAAAGTTCATGAGCCCTGTTTGTGATGTCAATACCTTCTTCGATGGAAGACACAGTCAGACAATAGGAAACATTTCCTGTAAGTGCTATGTCCAGGGTATTTTCAAATTCCTCGAAGGAAGAACAGTCAATGGCAAGGCAAACCGATTGCGCATCAGGAATCAGCCGGTCAAGGCACTGCACCGGAACCGGCTGGTTCGGGTCTGTTGCAAGCCACAGATTTGCAACGTTTCTGAGACTGCAAATTTCTTTTACCATGTACAATGCCCTGGAATGTGTATGCATGAATCCTTTTCCGAAGTGGTCGATAACCTTCTGAGTATGTGGAGCGCCAAATTCCCGGTATAAGCCGGGAGAAATCATGCAGGCGATATCTTCAGACAAGTTGATGGAATTATCAATATACCATAAACTATAATCCTCCTCAGAAAGGTAGCTGCGGGCAAGAGTATAGATGTCTTCGGCAAATTTTATGGTCGCATCTGCGCAGAAATCAAGAAGATTGTGCAGTTCATCCGGATTATCCGTAAAATCATAATAAATTTTGTTTCCTCTTAAAGCTTCCGCAAGGTCCAGCGGAGAAAAAAACCCGCGTAAAAACGGTATGCCGGTTTCCCTGATTGCCTGCAGTATTTTTTCGCAGATTTCCAGAAACTTTTTATACCAGAAAGTTGATCCTAATTCAGGAAGATTGCGCCAATCGGAGATTTCTTCAAGGATTGGCTTGCTCCAGCTGGTGTCCTTTGAAAAATAAATATCGCCGGCGACAAAAGCGCTGTAATCACCTATTCCCAAAATGGGAGTGATAACCGGCAGAGCATCATCAGGAATCTCTTTTCTTGCTTCAAAAGATTCGAAATATGCTGCCAGGAGGTCGTCTACATACCTGTCGACATCGTCACAATAGTTATAGGAAGCCAAATTGATATTAGAATAGAGCTGGGTATCTGATGGCGTCAGAACCCGGAACAAAACATTACCATTTTTCTTCTGAAGGGCATCCTCACGCATTTTTGTCATTCTGCGCACAACATCCGGCATGTTTGGCTTGTAATAGTATGCACTCCGGTACATCATTAAAATTCCTTTCAAACAATTTTCAATCCTGGTCTACCCGTTTAATAATGTTTGCCAGGTCAATATTCAAATCCTTATGAAAACGGGCTACAGCATCCCTGTACTGTTCTATGCTCGTTATCTCATCCGGCAGATATCCGCCTCTCCTGAGTTCATGAAGATGGATGATATCCAGGAGCAGCTGATCAATTGCAAGCTCGATAAGCATCGTATTACTGGAAATGATACTTATTTCTTCTATCTGGTCGTTTCCTTCTCCGATCAGTATTCTTTCCCGGTCTACAACAATGATAATTCTTCTGCGGTTCCAAATCTTCTTCAATTCCTTTGAAGGTATTCCATATGTAAATGAATAGGTTAGCTTCAAAGGTAGTTTATTAAAAGAAAATGCAGTAATTTTCACACCCCTGTTGATAGCCTTTTCAAAGTCATCCTTGAAAAGGAGAGCCTCTTCTTCCCAGATAGATATGTAAATTTCCCGGTTTGCACTTTGGATCAGTGTACGTATTTCCTGAACCATAGATTCATAATCTGAAATATTTATAATATAATTGTTGGTATTCTCTTCACATCTCAGGTTATCCAACGCTTTTTCCGCAGCGTCAATTTTACTGTTGTAATCCTCGCGGAATTTTTTCAGCAATTCCTTGTAAGGAAGCGGAGAGTAAAGCTTCGAATCATTTTCGAAGATATGCTGGATCACGCCTTTTTGTTCCAAACGGTTCAGTATGTCATAAACCATGGTTCTTGTTATATTTGATCGTTTGGCGACTTCATAACCGTTTATAGGGTTCTTTGAAACCAATGCCACATAAACCTTTGCTTCATTGATCGAGAACCCTAAATCCTGCAAAATTTCATATATGTCTGACATATCAGCACCTCTTATCTGTAGTAGTAGTAATATGCCTTACTACTGTTTATATTATACAAAATAAAGCATGCAGAAGTCAACAGTATTTTATTAAAATATACAAAAAGCCATTGACAACAATAAAATATACATGTATTCTAATAGTAGTAAGTGTCATCACAACTTTTTTTGGGTGAGTAAACATGAGAAAGTCCGAAGACACGGCAAAGAAAACATTTATCATTTCAATGGCTGTGTTGTTTTGTTTATCAATACTTTTAACAGGATGCAGCGCCGGAAGGAAGCAAATTCAGTCAGAAAACAGCAGCGGGCAGCCGGATTCGGCTGTAAGCCCTGGAACAACAGCTTCTGAATCACCATCCGGTGATAAAAGTACGGCAACGGAGGTTACTGGGGAATCCAGCAACGCTGCTTCATCAGAATCCGCTGGTAGTCAGGCATCCACAACTAATGAGGCAAGTCCGGAAGCAACCAGCGAACAGACATCTTCAGCAGCCGGTACAAGCAAGGAAACAACCGGCAAACAGGCTTCCCAGGGAACTAATGCAAGCCCGGGAGCAACTGATGGGCAAGCATCCAAGGACGGAAGTACAGGCCCGGAAACAACCGGTGAACATGCATCCCCGGCTTCAAACAGCAGCCAGGGCAGTGAGCCAGTGAAATATGAGTATTACCTGGCTGGTTCTTTTAACGGATATGTTCCAAACGATCCCAATTTCAAGATGAAGCCTATCCCCGGAAAGGAGACATGGTATACATTTACGGTTTTGCTGACTGAAAACAATCGCGATGAACTCTATGACGGACATTGGTACAAGGTGACGACAGGCAACTGGAACGACCCGTCATATGGAATTGATAATTACTGTATTGAAAACCCACCGATTAAATATCTTGATGACGGCACTCCCATCGGATTGGGCTCAATATGGGTTGACGAGAACATCGAATTGACTGTTATGTTCGATAGTGTCAATAAAATTGTTTATGACAATGCAAATGGTAAACCACTTCCGAAACCATAAGCAGAAAATAAAAACTGCGCTGCGCCTGGTTATTATAATAGTTTGCTCCTGTATATTCATTTACTCATTTTTCATGCTTGCCAGAAGGTTATATGGATATTACCATGACAATAAACAGTACCAGAAGATACGGGCACAGATTATTTCGGATGATCCTGCGGAAATATTCAGCCAGGCATCTTCCCCTTCAGCTAATACCACAGCTATCCAGGAGACCCAGGAGGAAATTCTTCCGTATACAATACTTTATGGTGATCCTGGGGAACTGAATGGAGACGGTATCCTATCCATTTATGCTGATTTAAAAAAGCAAAATGATGACCTTGTCGGCTGGATCCAGATTCCCGGATTTAAAAAACCTATTGATTATCCGGTCATGCAAGCCGCTGATAATGAATTTTATCTTCATAAAGATTTTTATAAAAACTTCTCCTATGCAGGTTCCATTTTCATGGACTACCGCAACAATCCGCTGCAGGTTGACAGACATATCATTCTGTATGGGCATGCGATGAATGACAGTGCTATGTTCGGCAACCTGAAAGAATTTCCGAACCGGCAGGAGGATTATACCAGGATTACCCGGATTTATTTGGATTTAATGAACACCCGTCTTGAGTATGAGATTTTTTCAGTATACTTTGAGGATGCCACCTACAATTACAGGCAAACAAGCTTTGCAAGCGATGATGAGTATATGGAGTTCCTTGAAAGAATCCGTTCTAAATCGGTATACGATTATAAGGTAAAACTCACGCCTCTGGATAAAATAATTACGTTATCGACCTGCAACAATAATCTTGGAGAAGAAATCCGATCTATAACGCATGCACGGCTGGTCAGACAGATTATTTATGACAAAACCTCCGACGCGCCGTATGTAACTGCTGCCTCTGAAAACACTGCAAAGAATGTTGTTTCAGCCAACACTTACCTTTTAGAGCTCCGGATGACTTATGAAAGTGAAGAAAAAACAGTAGAAGCTGTTTTCATTCCCCCGTTCAGTTCAGGCACAAATTCTCAATTTAAAACCTTTTCAACACAGCTGCCTTCCGAGGCAGAAACTGTCTCCCTTTCCTATAAAACGGCTGACCCTGAAGCTACCACAATAATAACTCTCAATGGAAAAGAAGCAGACCCGTCATCACTAAAACTGGAATATGGAGATAATGTTATTAAATTAAAAGTCATTTCCCGTGACAAGCTATATGCACGTACCTACACAATAAACGCAACAAGACTGTATCCGCCTGATCCATCCCAGCCTGATCCCGCAGCAGCGCCTGTACCCATACGATCCCTTGAAATTTCTAATTGAACAGATCCAAGTTCGCTGCGGACGGTTTGACACCGTCATTACAGGAAAGATCCTTAAACAATTATCACAAAATTACTCCAACAGAGATGCTGCTTCTTTATCTAAAAACAAGTAACTATTTTTATGCATTTGCAATATACTAGCAGGAATTTTATTAGTAACCTCGCCTTTAGCCAGTTTTTTGACTATATCAGCCTTCTTAATTCCATTTGCCAATAATACAACTGTCTTTGCATCCATCACATGCTTAATACCTAATGTTATGCCTTTTTTAATCATCTTCTTTTCTTTGAAGTATTTTTGAGCGACCTTTACTGTTATGTCATCCAATTCAGTAACATGTGAGTAGCTCTTAAATGAAACCCCGGGTTCGTTAAGACCGATATGACCGTTCATACCAACCCCTAACAACATCAAATCAATACCACCATTGTTCAGTATGTATTTGTCTATACGTTTGCATTCAGAGATTAAGTCTTTCGAACAAGCATCAAAAAAACATATGTTGGTCTCATCAATACAAAGTGGTTCAAATAGATTCTTATAAATAAAATATTTACAACTTCCTTCATTGTTTTTCTCCATTCCAACCCACTCATCTAACCCAACAAACCTACAATACTTAAAACTGACAATACCTTCATTTGAATATTCTACAAGCTTTTTAAACGTTCCAAGAGGTGAATCACCTGCTGGAAAACAGAGCAAGGCTTTTGGATTATTATTTACAAAATTGGAAATAAAATCAGCAGTTTTTCTAGATAGCTCATCATAGTCTTTGAAAATATTTATATCCACTTCTGTTACCTCCAACAAATCTATAAAACATTAGCAGTTGAAGAATTAAAATATTTCATGACCTGTTCAATTGTGAAAGACTCATCAACACCACCAATAAAAGTAACTGCAAGTCCACCGGTAATGTTTGCAATTCGTAGGGAATCCTCTAAATTCAATCCCTTTAGACAACCATAAATAAATCCTGCATTAAATAAGTCCCCCGCACCTGTAGTATCTATAGGTTTCAAACCTTTTATCGATGGTGTTCTTACCACATTATACTTCTGTTTGGCAATACTTCCTTTGTTTCCCAGTTTTATAACAACTGTATTAGTATACTGTCCTAACCTTTGTAATGCTAATTCAACATCATCGGTATCTGTTATATAACAAGCTTCAATTTCATTGGGCATAAACGTATCAATTTGCTCAAGTAAATGTTTAATTTTGTCAAGTTTTATATTCTCATTCCAACAAGTATCCAAAAAAATATTTTTTTTATACTTCTTTGCTATTTCAACAATTGGTAGTTCAATACATGTTATTATATCTGAATATATATACATTGAATTTTTAATTTGTTGTTCAATATCTTCAATCTTAAAACTGTATTTACTCTCATCATAAAAAGTTACAAATCCTCTTTCCCTCCCTGTTGATAATACTGCAGAAACACATGTACGGTACTTATTATCTTTATGAACTGCCGACATATCCACTCCAGTTTGTTTGATATACTCGAAAATAATATTGCCAAATAAATCGTTTCCCAGCACCGTTAATAAAGCAGTTTTTATTCCTAGCTTTGCTAAAGCCATAGGTGTGTTGGCAGCACCCCCGGGTTTAACAACCAAGTCTTTACAAAAGATCTCCTTTCCTAATTCCGGCAGTTCTTGAAGTTCAGTAAAAATAATATCGCAACTTGTCATCCTTCCTATACACAATACATCATTCATTTTTAGCCCTCCTTGCTACATTTATCTCCATTCTCCCAAATATTCCCTAAATTCTTTTAAATAGTCATTTACCAGTCTTTTAGCAAGAGAATAAGAACCAACCAATGGGTGAGCCATTAAAGCCTGAATTGCAAGTTCTACAGATTTATTCTTCGCTGCTTCTACAGTCAGTTTTTCATATCTTTTAACCTGCTTAATTAAGAGCAAATTATCCTCGGGAATATTGTCTACATTTACTGGATGAGCTCCATCTTTATCCACAATACATGTAATTTCAACAACATCATCTGCTTTTAGTTCCGGAATCGCTACTCTGTTGGGAACATTTAAAGGTAAATCTATAAATTTATTTTTGTTTACTGCATCAATATAATTGAAAACAACTCCTGAATAGCCTTCCAACACTTCTCCGCTACCTTCTGAGAGTCCTGCTCTATCGAGCCCAAGTTCTTCAATTTCAATGGGTTTGCTCACTTTTTTCTTATCCCTTAATTCAATCGACATATAGCTCTTTTCCCTCTCTTCAAGAAATGAATAGTAAACTTTCAGTGCCTGTTCAGGATTCTTTTTAACATCAATGTCCTTGAGTTGTTTTAACATATTATCATTTATTTCCTTAACTTTTTCCCCTCTGGTATAAGTTGAAGTCAGAACGTTTCTAAGTGCCTCTTCCCGGTAATAATAATAGTACAGGTATTCATTCGGAATTGCCTTAATCATTCGTATTAAATCTTTGTCAAAATGTCCAAATTCTTTTGAGTTTTCCAGGAATGCATCATTGGCAATCAGTTTATCGAATATTTCGGTACCCTTTACTTTCACGCTATCTAACCAAGATAGATGGTTAAGTCCGTAAACCCTTATATATAAATCATTTATATTAAGCTGGAGTGTTGAGGCAATATCGGATTTTAAATGAACAGGTCCATCGCATATTCCTATAACATTATTGAAACCATAATCATGCATTGCCTGAGCAATCAACCCCGATGGATTAGTAAAATTAAATACAATAGCATTGTTACTTTTCTCCTTGATAATTTTGCAATATTCAAGCATTACAGGTATAGTTCTGAGTGCAAAAGAAAAACCTCCAGGGCCTGTGGTTTCCTGCGCAAAGGCTCCATGTCTTAAAGCTATCCTTTCATCTTTTATTCGCCCTTCATCTTTACCCACACGCATAGTTGCTACAACATAATCTGCTTTATCAACTGCTGACACGATATCAGTAGTCAAGTCTATATCAATATTACTATCATTATTAGAAGCTATGTATTGGGCTAAAGCCCCATATATGTTGAGTTTCTCTTCATCATTATCCATTATTACCAATTCATTTATGCCAAGTCTTTGTGCATATTTTGACAACGACTGTGTAAAAAAAACTGTTCTTACTCCACCACCGCCTATAAGCGCCATCTTCATATGATATACCTCCGCTATATTATCATAGTGTCTGAAATTCTGGCTGAATTTTAACCTAAAATATTTATTTTACTGGTAATTCTGCGTTAACTATAATTCCATCTTAAAATCATTACTATTCACGGACAAATACAGCCTTGATAACATTAGTATTTTCCTTGGACATAACCGTTTCAAATGCCTTAAGGTAGTCCTCATGTAAAAATCTGTGTGTCACAAGACATTTATGATTTACCTGCCCGTCCTGAAGCATATTGATAGCTATCTGAAATTCACGCACTGTTCCAAAAGTTGAATAACTATTTGATGAAAGTAAATTTATTTCTTTCAGCAACATCCCCTGTAAATCTATTGCACGAGGCTTTGAAGCACCTCCAAGCATAATAACCTTACCACCTGGGCAACAAATCGAAATTGACTGAGATACAGCGTCAGTATTTCCGCCCACACACTCATAGACCTGATCTACACCCCAACCACCTGTAATTTTCATTACTTCTTTTATTGGATCCATACCATTATTTAAAATAATAGTCTCTTTAGCACCTAAAAGCTTGGCTATTTCGGCTTGAAACTCATATTTGGCTACTGCTATTATATTTGTAATACCCACAGCTTTAAGACATTGGATCATGTCCAACCCTACAATTCCACATCCTATAACTGCTACTGAATCACCTAGTTTTGGCTGCCCAATGTTAACAGCATGTACATTGACTGCTAAAATATCCAATAGTGCCGCTTCTTCAAATGTCACACCTTCAGGAATATGAAACAAATGTGATTCATGCACTATAGAGTACTCTCCATATCCTCCCGGAAGCATTCTCGTCAAAGGCATGCCGACATGAGTTAAACCTGACTGGCATAGTTGATACTTGCCTATACGGCACATTGGGCAGTTTCCTCCAAATTCGATACAACCATGTATTGGTTCTACTGCTACTCTATCACCAGGCTTAACACTAGTTACACCTTCCCCGGTTTTCACTACCGCACCTGCATTTTCATGACCAAGTACAGCAGGAAAATTTTTTTTGGGGACAAGATATTTTGTATCTCCTATTAGTATATGGATGTCGGAACCACATATGCCAACCACCTTATTATTTACTAATACCCAACCAGGTCCGGGTTCAGGAATATCAAAATCCCCATATCTTAAACTATCGGGAAAATCTCCACCATCCCAGATAATTGCTTTCATTTTTCCTCTCATCTTAATCTCTCCTGTCAAATGTAAATTAGTCTGCCATCAGTTTTTTATCTTTTTTAAATGTATGTAAGAATTCCATCTAAACCAGAATTTCTCGGGGAATCGTTCGCCCTCCATCCATTGTCACTACATGACCAGTAATTGTATCAAATAATGGTGAACACATGACAACTACCATACTTGCGACCTCTTTTAAAGTAACTAGACGCCTTAAAGGAGTATCCTTTATAGCCCTCACTTTTTCATCATCTTGAACATCTGGAACATCAATCATACCTGGGGCAATTCCGTTAACTGTAATCTTCGGGCTTAGTTCCAAGGCAAGTGATTCTGTCAAAACATTCAGGGCATTTTTAGCCAGACCATAAACGGAATGATTTCGTACAAATGATGAACCTGCAGAAATATTTATAATTCTTCCCCATCCCTTTTGTCGCATATACTTAGCAGAATGTTTCGATGCCATAAAAGCTGATTTTAAATTACTATTCATTATCCAATCCCATTCTGCCGAATCCAATTCTTTTAAATATGAATTAGTCCATGGCCCGGCGTTATTAATAAGAATATCAATAGAGCCAAATTCTTTAACTGTTGTACTTATAATTCTTATAACATCATCCTCATTAGAAACATCACCCTGAATAGCCATTGCTTTCTGACTTAAAGACTTTATTATATTGACAACTGAATCTGCTTCTTTCTTTAATTTTTTATAGTTAACTATAACATTAGCTCCATAATTGGCTAGTTCCACAGCTATTGAAGCACCTAGCTTCATAGCGGCTCCTGTAACAAGCGCAGTGCGTCCAGAGAGGAATTTTTCACTAAAATATTTCATATTTTCACTCCCAAGAGCTCTTTTTCGTATTTTTATTTAGGGGGAAACATAATTTAGTTCCCCTTCCAAGCTTCTCAAATTTTTAAATTACGGTAGCAAACATTTAACTGCTCGGTTATGCACTTCATGTATTTTTATTTGTTTGTATGGTTCTGCATACATAACGCCGCACTCCGTCCCCCAACGCCGGTTTGCTCCCAACACTGAACTATTCCATATTTCATTGCTGCCTTTTGCATTAACGTCAATGTGGATTTTGAAAATTTCCATTGATTTAGTTTTCAACTCTACCACGTCAGATATATCTACAAAAACATCCGGTTCAAAGCCCACTGAAAGCATCGGAGTTTCGAAAGAATACAACTTACTAACCATATGTGATGGATATTTTTCTGCCCATACTCCCGCTACCAGTAAAGCATAGAAACAAGCGTCAATGACTGCCAATCCTGTCTCCCTAAAATCAGGATGGGTATCATTTGGCCAATGAGTAATCACAATTTCAGGCCTTATTTCTCTAATAATCTCATTTAATGCCAATCTTAGCTCATGCCTGCTGTTATAAAGTAAGCTATCCTTAAAGTCTAAAATTCTCAATTCTTTTATCCCAAGAAGTTTTGCAGACTCTTCTGCATCCTTTTTGTTGATTTCTGCGAGCTCCTTTTGTGGAACCCTGTCTGTCATCAGGTCACCGGAGGTTAAAGAAACAACATACACATCATCACCATTTTTAACATGGTTAATAATAGTCCCGGCAATTTGTATTCCAGCATAGTGCGGGTGCGCAATTACTGCAAGAATTTTCATGATAAAAGCCTCCTTCATAAAATTAATAATTTTATTTAGTATCACATTTATTGTTTTAAGTTTGGGAAATACTATTTATTGCTACTTAACCCATTGCACCACCTCCCTAATTAATCTTCGTTTTTCTTTAAATTCTCACTCATTCATAGTTAGTTAAATTATGCTTTTAATGCACCGCTTGTCAGTCCAGAAATTACTTGCTCTTGGAATAAAATATAAGCAAAGATTGTAGGAACAAGGCAAACCACCATTGTAGCAAACATGGATGCATAATCCACTACAAAAGTACCCATAAAGAACCGTATACTTACCTGCAGGGTTCTGGACGCCTTATCTTGCGTAAGAATAGTGGCAAAGAGGAACTCATTCCAAGGCATGATGAACTGAAATACACCTATTGTAGACATACCTGGAAGAGAAAGCGGCAGTATTATTTTAAAAAAAGTTTTACTGAAAGAACATCCATCTACTACCGCTGATTCACATATTTCTTTAGGTATAGTATCCATATATGCCTTCAGAATCAATACTGCCATAGGTAGATTTATAGCTGAATAAACCATTATTAGAGCCCAGATTGTATTGTAAGTCTTTGTAACAATAGATAATATAAAGTAAGGTACCATAAATGCATTGATCGGTACATATATACCAGCTATTAGAAAATAATATATCTTTTTTGTTAGTTTGAACTTTTGCATTAACGCATATGACGCCATTGATGCAACTAAGGTGGTAATAAAGGTACAAATTACCGATACTGCTATAGTGTTCCTAAATGCTTCAAATAATCCATCCAATCTAATTGCATTAATATAGTTCTGTATCTGCCATTCTCTGGGTAACGAAAAAGTTGAAGTAAATATTTCCTGATTTGTCTTAAAGGATGACAGTATTACCCAAATAAGAGGCATCAGCGTAGACATTAGTACTACAAAAAGTAATAAGCACTTTAATATTCTTAGCGCCGTATTCACTATAATGTTTTTTATATGGAGGACAAATGTTTTTAAACTCATTATTCTAAACTTCCTTCCTTGTTTTTCGTAAGGGTCTTTACCAGTAAAATTGCAATTATTCCAATAGTAACCATTGTAAAGCCAATTGCATTAGCTAAACTGCTTTCATTATTTAAAAATTTTTTATACATCAATAGAGGAAGAATTTGCGTAGTAGTACCCGGTCCCCCGTTAGTCATAACAAATGGCAACTCAAATGTTTTCAACGTAAATGAAACACCCATAAGCATACATATAGAAATTGTATC
>DULF01000236.1 GCA_012840535.1 Clostridiaceae bacterium | reverse complement strand
GCAATTCCAATAGCCTCATAGTAGTAGTCATCAACATTTACATCATCAAAGTTGTCTTCAAAATCTACATTCAAGCCAAGTGTTTTGACCAACAGCAGTATGAAGTCACCCCTTGTAATGCTGGCATCCGGATTAAACTCCTTATCATTGATACCTTTGATAATTCCTTTGGAAGCCAATACTTCGATTTGCTTCTTAGCCCAGCTTACCTGTACAATATCTTCAAAGGTTTTCTTGACAAATACAACTGCGAACTGACTAAAGTGTGTAACAGTGAATGTCACCATACCAGTTTTCGGATCATAACGTCCATTGCTCACAGGAATGACATTTCCTGCACCGTCAATATACCATACGGTAATGTGCTCAGGATCAGCCAGTTCAGCTTCTGTAGGCTTATAAGGAATAGATACCGTTACTGGAACCATATTATTCTCCCAAGCTATCCGCTTACCATTTATCTCCAACTCCAGTTTGATAAGCGGTCTATCGCCTATTTCAGCCTGTAATTTCTCTGGTAGAACGGACTTATCTCCTAAAGCTACTATTATTGATACCTTTTCATCCTCTTTCGCAACTTCAGGCGGCAGCATGTTAGATGGCAGGGTAACAGTAGCAATCTCAGTTTTTACTATAGTTGTGCTGCTCGGCTCAGCGGACTTAATTGCAGTTGAAGGTATAGTAAGTTTATATGCCTTCGCATTCTCAATAGCCGGTATTTCAATAGTTACTGTTTTAAGTCCGGTTTCATCTGTTTCTGTATTTTCTAATATATCAACAAGAGTTGTTTCATCAATTTCCGCTTCTGCAGTATTTGTTTCATTGTCTATTTCCAATTCGATATTGATATTAATGTCACCGCTGCTGACTACTCCCGTTACGTCTGTTTCATCTTCATCCGGGCCTAGTTCGTCTTCCTCAGGAACAGGTGGTATTATGATTATACCTCCCCCACCTCCTGGAATTTCTTTTATCACTATGTTATAGGTTGCGGTTTTGCCATCTACCGTTATGGTTATTGTTTGGGAAGCTGTTGGTTTGCTGCTGTCAAAGCCACTTATATTATCTTTAATTGTTATTGGTAGTACTGCTGTTGTACCGTCGCTGAATGTACCTGTTACTACCAAACCATCTATATTAAGCATTTCTCCAACATAATATGTTAACTTCATTGGAAGATTGGTTATCTCTATGCTCTTCAATACTGCAACTGTGAAGTTGACTTCGTAGATCCTTGTTGTAACGTCGTCCTCTGCTGTTACTTTTATTGTTGCAGCACCTGGTAAGCCGACGGCCTGCGTTATTTCTACTTTAGCTTTTGCATCATTGGCTACTGCTGTAACAGTCGGTACCTTTGTAGTTCCATATGGCAGAACTACATTATACTCTGTAGTTGCAGGATCAAAGCTTTCCACAGTTACTCCATCTATCTTTAAATCACTCAGGCTTGCGTCATTATTAGGTGCTATCGTGAAGCTTACTGTATAAGTCTTCTTTGTGACTCCATCAGCAGCTACTACTTGGATTGTTGCTGTGCCTGGTAAGCTTGTTGCCTGAGTTATAGTTACAGTAGCATTCTCATCTGTCGCTATTGCCGTAACCTCAGGTATCTCAGTCGTTCCATACGACAGCTCTACTTCATAAGCCACAACATCAGGATTAAAGCCTTCCACAGTTACTCCATCTATCTTTAAATCACTAAGACTTACGTCAGTGTTAGGTGCTATTGTGAAGTTTATTGTGTATGTCATAGTCGTCTTACCATCTGCTGCCACTACAACAATTGTTGCTGTACCTGGCAATTCAGCCGGCAGGTTTATGGTTACTTCGACATTATCTGCATCCGTCGCTGTTGCTGTAACCTCAGGTATCTCTGTAGTTCCATACGGCAGCTCTACTTCATAAGCCACAACATCAGGATCAAATCCAGCCACAGTTACTCCATCTATCTTCAAATCGCTAAGGCTAGCGTCAGTGTTAACTTCAAGCATAAACTTAACAATATATATCTTCTCAGTAATTCCATC
>DULF01000048.1 GCA_012840535.1 Clostridiaceae bacterium | reverse complement strand
CCATGAAGTACTATACTTTACTATACATAATATAGCAAATATTAATAAAAAAATAAACCCTCAAGACCTTTTGTCTCAGGGTATTGGAACTTTCTATTCAGAAAGTTGCTGCAAAAGAAACGTGAAGAAGAGCTGGGAATGTCTAAAACAAAACATGCTATTGTGCTGTTTTGCTTTTTATGTTATAATAATCCGCAATAATATGGAAACAATAGTATAAAGTGTGCATAATCAATAAATGGAATCAGACAATTAAATATTCAAAGGCAAAAGCTATGAAGGAGAAGAGTAGATAAGAGGTATTCCTGTTAAAAGAGAGAAGATATCATAGGCTGAAAGTATCTTCATCGGGATTCTTGTCGAAGTTCCCTCCGGAGCTGCGTCCTGAATCGATGCATTATTTCATGAATGCATTGTAGTAGGAGACGACGGAGCAAAACCGTTACAGTAAGGAATAATGGAAATCCGGTTGCCGGATTTGAAATCTGATTTCTGGCTTTTCGGATTGAAGTTATTTAATGAGTGCCTGCTTTTAGCAGCAGGAATGTGGGTGGTACCGCGGAGATAATACCTTCGTCCCTGGATGGGGATGAGGGTTTTTTGTTATTGTATATGAATTTGTATTATAGTCAGGAAAGGAGCAAATATGATGAGGGACCAACTAAACAGTATCAAAGAAAATGCCGAGAAGGAACTTGCTTCTGTGCAGTCGATGCAAGAGCTTGATAATATCAGGGTAAAATACCTTGGCAAAAAAGGTGAACTTACTGCCGTGTTAAGGAGCATGGGCAGCCTGTCGCCGGAAGAAAGGCCTGTCATAGGCCAGTTAGCCAATGAAATAAGGAGTTTTCTTGAAACCCGGATTGAAGATGCAAAAAGAAGGATTGAAGAAAAAGAACTTTCATTGAGGCTTGAAAGAGAAGTAATTGACGTCACGATGCCGGGCAAGAGAAAATTTATGGGGAAAAGGCACCCATTAAGCATTGTCCTTGACGAAATTAAGGATGTGTTCCTGGGTATGGGGTATGAAATTGCAGAAGGGCCGGATATAGAGCTGGACTATTACAATTTCGAGGCTCTTAATATCCCTAAAGGCCATCCTGCAAGGGACACACAGGATACCTTTTATATCACGGAGAATATATTGCTGCGGACCCAGACTTCACCAGTACAAATAAGGGTAATGGAACAAAAAAAGCCCCCTATAAAGATAATATGCCCTGGAAGGGTCTACCGCTCTGATGCTGTTGACGCAACTCATTCACCAATATTCCACCAGGTAGAGGGCCTTGTTGTGGATAAAGGCGTTACAATGGGAGACCTTGTTGGTACTTTACAATTGTTCGCAAAAAATATATTCGGTGAGGATTCGAGGATTAGGTTAAGACCACACCACTTCCCGTTTACGGAACCAAGCGCAGAAGTGGATGTGTCATGCTGGATGTGTGGCGGAAAAGGCTGCAGAACATGTAAAGATGAAGGCTGGATTGAAATTTTGGGTGCAGGTATGGTACATCCCAAGGTACTTGAGGTATGCGGCATAGACCCGACAGTTTACAGTGGATTTGCATTCGGGCTGGGAGTTGAGAGGACTGCTATGGGAAGATTTAATATAGATGATATGAGGTTAATGTATGAAAATGACGTACGTTTTCTTAAACAATTTTAAAATGATATCAGTTGTATAAGCCTGATACACGTCTTTTACGTTCACACAAGCTTTTTGCATATGAAAAGAGGTTTTAGGAATAATTGAAACGAAAGGAGTTTTGTAAAATGAAAGTGCCGTTAAGCTGGTTAAAGGATTATGTTGATATAGAAGTTGGCAGCAAGGAATTGGCCAATGCCATGACAATGTCCGGTTCCAAGGTTGAAGGTATTGAGGTGCAGGGAGAGGAGATTTCCAAAGTTGTAGTCGGTAAGATTGTTTCACTGGAAAAGCACCCCAATGCCGATAAGCTTCTTGTTACACAAGTGGACGTGGGGAGCGAAGTAATTCAGGTTGTAACAGGTGCCAAAAACGTAAAAGTAGGTGATTATGTGCCTGTAGCGCTTCACGGAGCTACTCTGCCGGGAGGCATTAAAATAACAAAGGGCAAGCTGAGAGGCGTGGAGTCAAATGGAATGATGTGTTCGATTCAGGAACTGAATCTTACCAAGGATGATTTTCCTGAAGCGGCAGAGGACGGCATATTCATACTGGAGGAAGGCTTGCCTCTCGGGAAGGACATAAAGGAAGCGCTGGGACTTAATGAGACGGTACTGGAGTTTGAAATAACGTCCAACAGGCCTGATTGTCTTAGCGTTTTAGGCATTGCCAGGGAAGCTGCCGCAACGTTAAAGAGCAAATTTAAGAAACCCGAAATCAAGGTAAAGGAAGAAGGCGACGAAGCCCATAAATACGCTTCAGTTGAGATACAGGCTCCTGATTTGTGCCCAAGATATGCAGCGAGGATAGTGAAAGACGTAAAAATCGCGCCGTCTCCCAAATGGATGAGAGACAGGCTCAGGGCAGCAGGAGTGAGGCCTATTAACAATATTGTTGATATAACCAACTATGTCATGCTGGAGCTTGGACAGCCGATGCATGCTTTTGACCTGGAATACCTGGAAGACAGAAAGATTGTTGTAAGAAGGGCTTTTGACGGCGAAGTTATAAAAACACTGGATGACCAGGAGAGAAAATTAGACTCCTCAATGCTCATGATCGCAGACGGTAAAAAACCGGTTGCCGTTGCCGGAGTAATGGGTGGAGCGAACTCCGAAATTACAGAGAATACGAGGACCATATTATTTGAATCAGCCAATTTTGACGGCATATCCGTAAGGCTTACGGCAAAGAAACTGGGTATGAGGACAGAGGCTTCCTCTCGTTTCGAAAAGGGCCTTGATATTGAGAATGTTATTACCGCTTTAGACAGGGCAGCCCAATTGGTTGAAGAATTGGGTGCCGGAACGGTATGCAAAGGCATAATTGACTGCTATCCTGAGAAATATGAGCAAAAACTGATAAGCTTTAACCCCGGGAGAATTAATGCCCTTCTTGGCACATCAATCAGCAAAGATGAAATGGTAGAAATTTTTACAAGGCTTGAACTTGAAGTTGATGAAGGAAATATGGTTGTAAAAGTGCCAAGTTTCAGGCGCGACATTGAAAGAGAAGCCGACCTTGCTGAAGAAGTAGCCAGGTTTTACGGCTACAATAACATAAAAGCTACGCTGCTGGAAGGCAAGGCGACAACAGTCGGAAGAAAGACTTACAAGCAGAGAATAGAGGATATTGTTGTAAACACCATGTTATGCTGTGGTTTATATGAAACCTACACATATTCATTCACAAGCCCCAAGGTTTTCGAAATGATAAGGCTTCCAAAGGACAGCAAGCTGCGCAGGGCGGTTGTTATTTCAAATCCGCTGGGTGAGGACTACAGCATAATGAGAACCACCACTATTCCTGATATGCTTCGGTGCCTGAGCACGAATTATAACAGGAGGATAGAGGAAGCAAAGCTCTTTGAGTTATCCTATGTTTACCTGCCAGTAGATGAACAGATCAAGCAACTTCCGGAAGAAAAGGAGACACTTACAATTGGAATGTACGGAAACCTTGATTTCTATGATTTAAAGGGCGTTATTGAAGAGCTAATGGCAGCGTTGGGTATTGACAATTGTGAATATGTTCCCGAAAAGAATAATCCGACTTTCCACCCGGGCAGGACGGCAAATCTGGTGGTAAACGGGGAGACCATTGGGGTTATCGGCCAGATTCACCCCGAGGTGACAAAGAAGTTTGAATGTCCTGATGAGACATACATCGGTATTGTTGACTTTATGTCTCTTGTGAAAAACTCGTCATTGAAATCGGAATATAAACAGTTGCCGAAGTATCCGGCAGTTACGAGAGATATAGCCATGCTTGTTAAAGACGGGATTATGGTAAAACAAATTGAAGATATAATCAGGCAGAGTTCAGGGAAGATACTTGAGGAAATCAAGCTCTTTGACGTTTATAAGGGCAAGCAGGTGCCTGAGGGAATGAAGAGCGTAGCGTATTCAATCACATTCAGGGCTGAAGACAGAACCCTTACGGATGATGATATAAACAAAGTAATGGATAAAATCCTGAACAATTTAAAATATAAGCTTGGTGCGCAATTGAGATAAATAAATTGAGTTAAAAGACAGCAAGGAGACTAATATGTCCCCTTGCAGTCTTTTCTTTTATATAAGATGCTTTTCTGCCATTTCTATCATTCTTTTTACCATCTGTCCGCCTATTGGTCCACCTTCGCGGCCATTTTGTGCACAAGTAACGTTGCCTTTGTAATGGTCATTGTTTTCCTTTACAAACTGCAAACGGCCTATCTCCTTGGCACATTCCATTTTGAATCTGGTAAGAGCTTCTCTGCTTTCTGGTACAAGTGGAGTTTTTGGCCTTGACATATAATTCACCACCTCTCATATGTGAAATATTGCATTTAGCTGCCTTTTTAGTCTTAACATTTTATTATGCTTTCCAAAAGTATATTTTCGGACTGGTATTAGTTTGAGCAGAAATCAGAATTTATTACGTATTAAATAATTCATGAAATAGCAAATATAGAAAGCATTAATATATTTTTGTCTTTTTTGAAATACTATAAGAATCAAAGCTTCCAAAATTAATATGCAGGTGTTATACTATCATATATGTAAAAACACAGAATGTAATTTATTAGCGATTTGAGACAGGTGGTGTAGCATTATGAAGATCAAATTTGATTATTCAAAAGCTCTGGGTTTTGTCAAAGAGTACGAAATAAAAAATCTGGATCCATTTGTGAAATGTGCTCATGAAATACTTCATTCAAAAACCGGCGCAGGAAGTGATTTCACAGGATGGGTGGATCTTCCCTTGAACTATGATAAACAAGAGTTTGCAAGGATAAAAGCCGCCGCTGAAAAAATAAGGTTGAATTCGGATGCCCTCATAGTAATAGGTATTGGAGGGTCATATCTTGGAGCAAGGGCGACAATCGACGCGCTGTCCCACTCATTTTACAACCTCTTGCCCAGGTCAAAAAGAGGCGGGCCGGAAATTTATTTTGCGGGCAATAACCTAAGTTCTACGTACATTAAGGAACTGCTTGAAGTAATTGAGGATAAGGATATATCAATAAATGTAATATCCAAGTCAGGCACAACTACTGAACCTGCGGTTGCGTTCAGATTATTCAAGGAATATATAGAAAACAGGTACGGAAAGCAGAATGCTGCCAGGAGGATTTATGTAACTACGGATAAATCCCGTGGAGCATTAAAGAAGCTGGCTGACGAGGAAGGGTATGAAACATTTGTAATACCCGATGACGTTGGCGGAAGATATTCAGTCCTTACGGCTGTTGGACTTCTTCCCATAGCAGTCTGCGGCATAGACATCGACGAATTGATGAAAGGCGCTGCAGACGCATGTGAGTTATATAACGACTCAAGGCTTGAGGCAAATGAGTGTTACCAGTATGCGGCAATAAGAAATATTTTGTACAGAAAAGGCAAAACTATAGAGATAATGGTTAACTATGAGCCAGGCCTGCATTATTTTACTGAATGGTGGAAACAGCTATACGGCGAAAGCGAGGGCAAGGACCAAAGGGGAATATTCCCTGCCGGTGTAGATTTTACAACTGATTTGCATTCCATGGGGCAATATATACAGGATGGCTTAAGAAATATCTTTGAGACAGTTATAAATGTTGAAAGACCTAAAAAAGACTTAACAATAAAGGAAGATAAGGATAACATCGACGGACTTAACTTCCTTGCCGGAAACGGAATAGATTATGTGAATAAAAAGGCCCTGCAAGGTACCGTACTTGCCCATACAGACGGAGGGGTGCCAAATCTTGTACTGAACGTGCCTGAACTTAATGCTTACTATTTTGGAAACATGGTGTATTTCTTTGAAAAAGCATGTGGCATCAGCGGTTACCTGTTGGGTATCAATCCGTTTGACCAACCGGGCGTGGAAGCATACAAGAAAAACATGTTTGCGCTGCTTGGCAAACCGGGATATGAAGCTGAAAAGGAGAAACTGGAGAGTCGTTTGTAAGGAGCGGCAAAAACCTAAACCGAGGGGATGATCAGCAAAACCAAGGGAACAAAGCCAAGGGGATGATCCCCTTGGCTTTGTGGTTTTACGGCAAATAGTATATGGAAATTTCAGGCCTTGATAAAAACCTTAAAGGAACGCAAACATTTCCCAAACCTTTGTTTATATAAATGATGATGCCGTTAACTTTATGCATTCCTTTTCGAATTCCCATTTTACATAATTTATCAGCGCGAAGTAGATTAAATTCAAGATTAAAAGGCACCCATATCTGTCCACCGTGAAAGTGGCCGCAGAATAGGTAATCGACTTTTTCTTTAGACAGATCCAGCACAATATCAGGGTTATGTGAAAACACTATCTTTATTTTCGAGTTAGGGTGCGCCGCGCCTAACGCTTTACTTATATCGGGTTTGCCGGCTTTTAAATCATCAATTCCGATTATACTGTATAAACTGTTATTTTTTGTAAAGTGAACCGCATTATTATTAACCACATGTACACCGGTAGATTCAATAGCACTTATAAAATCCATAAGAGCGGCGTTATTATAATTTAACGCTTTATGATCATGATTGCCCATGCATAGATAAAATTTGTTATTGCTTTTTATATAACTCAAGAATTCTAAAAATTCAGGTATGTGCTTTGATGATTCGATATAGTCTCCAGTCATTATAACCAGATCAGGTTTCTCTTGTTCAATGGCATTTCTAATCTTTTTCCAGGACACTTTCAGGCGGTTTATATGTATATCTGACAGATGTAGTATTCTTAAGCTCTTTTTACTTTTTGTGAACCTGACATGATTCACCTCGAGCGCAGAAGCTTCAAAACGCATATATATAATTAGCAGGGCAATTAAAGCCAATAAAATATACAGGTAAAGCATATATACCTCCGTCGTTGATAAAAGTTTCCTGGCTTGCTTGCTAGGATTTAATGAATAAAAATTCTGTTAAAAGTACAGGACTGTCCCCATAATATCATACCAGCTACTTGTGGGGTCATCAACCTTGTAGTTTTATTTACCTTTCATAATTTGGTCAATTGAAAAGGTAAATTCCACTTTGCAAAAGTAATTTCCATGAATGCTGAAATTATAGAACAAATCAGCGTTTAACCTGATTTTGAATAGTTTATTTTATAGAATTTTTTAATGATTTTCAT
>DULF01000047.1 GCA_012840535.1 Clostridiaceae bacterium | reverse complement strand
CTGAAAATCCTCGTGTGGCTGGTTCGATTCCGGCTCTGGGCACCAGTGCTGGATAAGTGCAAAATGCATTTATCCAGGTCATGCGGGTTTAACTCAGCGGTAGAGTGTCACCTTGCCAAGGTGAAAGTCGCGAGTTCAAATCTCGTAACCCGCTCCAAAGCATCTTCTTAAAAGAAGATGCTTTTTTTCGTATTCAATATGCAGGTATATGATATAATAACAAGCTTATTAAAAAGGATGAAAATTCATATTATGGCAAATATTTAATAGTAATGTAATGTTGCATTACGTATGATATATTTTTTATGTTAATCAAATATGATATTTTTCTCGATATAAATAAATAGTTTAAAGACTGGAAATAAGGGTATTAATATAATAAGCATTGAGTTATTTTTTGGTCGGCGGCTATTATTACTATTATTGTGTAAAAGAATGTTAAAAAAGTATCATAGTTGTATTTAAGTTAAACATAATTTTTTTATATAAATAAATGATACAAAATTAATTTACAGCACATATTACAAATAAGTGCTTATAGAGCAAAAAGGCTAATTTTACGGGAGGGTAAATTATATGTCAAAGAGAGTAGTGATTATCGGTGCCGGCTATGCAGGTGTCGAGGCTGCACTAACCTTAAACAAACTGAAAAGGAAGGACGAGGTAGAAATCACACTGATAGACAAGAACGACTATCACACACTTCTGACCGAAATCCATGAAGTTGCCGGGAATCGTGTTTCCGAAGAAGCTGTTCGTGTACCTCTGAAAGAAATATTCGATTTTACTGATGTCAAAGTCGTATATGACGAAATAACGAAATATGATTTTGCAAATAACAGGGTATTTTCAGATAAAAATGAATACAGTTATGATTATCTCATTATGGCCATGGGAAGCAAACCGAATTTTTATGGTATAAATGGTCTTGAGGATAACGCTTTTACCCTATGGTCCTATGAAGACGCCGTAAAGATCCGCGAACATATCAAGAAGTGTTTCACCCTTGCCGCCCAGGAGAAGGATGAGGAAGAAAGAAAGAAGTTGCTGACGTTTGTTGTTGGCGGTGCAGGGTTCACAGGTGTTGAAATGATTGGCGAACTTGCCCACTGGACCAGGCAGCTTGCCCGTGAACACGGAATAGACCGCAAAGAAGTACGGCTTGTAATAGTGGATATGATGTCTCGTATATTGAGCACCCTTGATGAAAGGAATTCCAGGAAAGCTCACGAGTACATGGAGAAAAAGCTTGGTATAGAAATAATTCTTAATGCTACTATTGATAATGTTAAAGCAGACGGTTTCTTTATAGGAGATAAGTTTATTGGCACGAGGACCCTCATTTGGGCAGCAGGTATAAAACCCTGTGAAGACGTGGATGACCTGCACTGTTCAGCAGCAGCAAACTCAAACAGGGTAGAGGTCGATGAGTTTTGCCGTATAGAATATGATAATGTTTATGTGGTAGGAGATATGTCTGCCCTTCTTGACGAAAATAACAAGCCATATCCGGCCATGGTTGAAAACGCGCTTCAGACTGCAAAAGGAGCAGCTAAAAACATACTGAATTCAATAAGGGGAAAAGACCTCGAAAAGGTTAAAGTCAAAATGCATGGAACAATGGTGTCTGTTGGGCGTTATTTTACTGTTTCCGAAATCATGGGCAAAATACTTCCGGTTTGGCTTTCCATCATAATGAAATATCTGGTAAATATCCACTATCTCTGGGAAATTACAGGCTTTAGAGGAGTAGGGCGGTATATCTACCATGAATTCATTGAATGTAAACAACGCAAACTTTTCCTTGAAAAACACTGGTCTACAAAGATGCAGGTATGGTGGCTTGCTCCACTGAGAGTATTCTTTGGAATAATGTGGCTTTACGAAGGTATTGAGAAGATAAAGCAAGGCTGGCTGTCTTCTCCAATGCTTGCTTCATTTTTAGGTATGGCTTCTGACGGGACAACAGGGGCAACACCGAGTGCAGCTTTTATTAGAAGAATTGATGAAATATTCAGCCTTGATTTAAAGATTTTCCACTTTATCCTGGGGAAAGAAAGCAGGCTTGTTGAAGGAAATGTGATTACCAGCGAGCTTTTTGCAAAACTGGAAATTCTTGATATAGGCAGTTTTAATCTTGTGGAATGGTTCCTTAAAAATATTGTATTGGCAACTGACGGCCTTGCAATGTTTTTCCAGGTGCTGGTTGTAATACTTGAGATTTTAGTTGGCTTAATGCTCATAGGCGGCGCTTTTACTTTTGTAGGTTCGGTCATTTCACTTGGACTGTTATTCATGTTCTTAACGTCAACAGGAATTTATAAGAGTACGTGGTGGATGATTTTTGCTTCCGTAGCCACTATGGGAGGAGCAGGCAGAGGCTTTGGGCTGGATTACTATATAATGCCTTACCTTAACAATGTCTGGAACAATTGCAAGAGAAACGGCAAGCTGAGGCTTTTCTTCAAGGGATGCTTCAATAGGTATGAGAGGTAGATAAATGAGCAATAAAGCAGGGCTTAATTCAATTCGGAGTTGGAACGCTATGTGGGAAAATTGCCCCTTTGTGAAAGAGGAGCTGATAGCATTTGAATCTTATATTGCCAGCAAGTACCCACCAGGGAACAGTTTTCTTAATAATACATCAAATGAAATGATCCTCTCAGGGGGAAAGCGGTTGAGGCCTGCTCTTGTAATTATTTCAGGCATGATGGGGAATTATGAAAGGGAAAAGATATTTCCTGTGGCTGCTGCTATTGAAACGCTCCATACGGCAACGCTTATTCACGATGATATAATAGACAATGCCAAGACAAGACGCGGCCAGCTGACTGTTTCGGAAAAAAACGGCATAAACCTCGCCGTTTACACAGGCGACTATCTTCTGGCAAACTCCATTTTATTGCTGTCAGAGTCCGGATTACATTCAGAAAGGCTTGAACGTGTAGCAAAGGCTGCGAAAATGATATGTATCGGTGAGGTAAACCAGTACCTTAACCGTTTTAAGATGACGACTGTTAATGAGTACCTGCGAAGGATAATGAAGAAAACAGGAATTCTGTTTTCAGCATCTTGCGCTCTGGGGGCTTATGCATCCGGTTGCAGTGGCGAGCAGGTAAATGTTTTGGAGCGCTTTGGCATGAATTTAGGAGTAGCTTTTCAGATACGTGACGATATCATTGACATTGAAAGTGATGAGAAGGAAGCCGGTAAACCGGTAGCTAATGATATAAGAGAAGGAATATTTACCCTGCCTTTTCTTCTTGCAGCCAAACGTTCCAAAGCAATATCAAAACGTATAGAAGAGTTTTTATGTGGAACAGTAGAAGTTGAGGGACTAATGATAGACGTGCGAAAAGCAGGTGGCGTTGATGGGGCAAAAAAACTCAAGGATCGTTACATAACGAGGTGCCGTGAGTTGCTTTCCCATTTCACTCCAAAAGTCGGCAGCACTCTTGCGGCAGACGGTATTTATGCTATGGAGGAAATTTTAAAATGGTTGTAATCCTGCAAAGGATTTACAAGAAATAAAGTATTATATGTTGAAAGAAAGGAGGGATTTAGATGAAAAAGCTGGTTTCTGCACTACTTGCTGTTTTAATGCTGGTATCTATCATGCTTCTTACTGGTTGCGGTTCATCAGGAGGAATAAAGACAGGTCTTGGTCAAACTGTGTCAATAGCTAAGTCAACTGACGCGACTGCAGATAAGGACGGAGTTGCACAGGTGGACGTAGTAATGGCAGCTGTAGGTGTTGACTCAAAGGGCAAAATTGTTAGTGTAACAATAGATACTGCACAGACCAGAGTAGCATTTGACGCACAGGGAAAAATCAAGTCCGACCTGCAGGAGAAGCCAAAGACCAAAGTTGAGCTTGGCAAAGATTACGGCATGATTAAACAGTCCAGTATAGGCAGGGAATGGTATGAACAAATTGCTGAGCTTGAAAAATGGATGGTAGGGAAAACCATAGATCAGGTAAAGGCTATGAAAGTAAAAGCTGTTGATGAAAATCACCCGAGTGTTCCTGATGAGCCTGATCTTACCAGTAAGGTGACAATTTCTGTTGAAGACTATATTGCAGCTGTTGAAGAAGCTGTTAAAAATGCGAAATAAGTTTTAATTTAATATGATTTAAAACCCCTTCATTGTCTGAAGGGGTTTAAACGCTTTTATGAAGTAAAAAATTATGCTTATTGTTCTGAGGTGGTTAATTTGCAGCGTAGGCTGGCCATATTACTGGCTATATTGCTATTTGCCATATTGATACTTAACACGGGATGTGCCTTCGGGAACAGGACAGGAAACAAAAGATACACTAAGTATAGTTATGAATTCTTTGGGGCTTTTGATTCAATAATACAATTCATGGGATATGCAGAAAATGGAGAACAGTTTGA
Organism: Clostridiaceae bacterium; assembly: GCA_012840535.1. Classification (GTDB taxonomy): domain Bacteria; phylum Bacillota; class Clostridia; order Acetivibrionales; family DUMB01; genus DULF01. The sequence goes on along the minus strand of DULF01000047.1, from coordinate 42,968 downwards.
AATTCTGGCTAAAAAGGGTCAGGCAAGATTTGAGGAGCTTCACAAACTTTTTGATATATACCATGATTATGCCGGAATAAACAATATAAAGACCATCAATGACAACGCAGGGGTGAAACCGGTTGAAGTTAGGCAGGAAATTATAGATCTTATTCAGTTTTCAAAAGAGTGGTACAGTAAGACAGGTGGAGTTGTCAATATAGCATTAGGGCCTGTTCTTTCCATCTGGCATACGTACAGGGAGGAAGGAAGGATTGACCCGTCGAAGGCAAGGATACCTGATTTGGAGTTATTAAAACAGGCCTTGGAAAAGACTGATATTGACAAGGTGGAAGTGGACCCAGTAAAGAAAACGGTATTCCTGCGCGAAAAGGGCATGAGCCTTGACGTGGGGGCTGTAGCAAAAGGTTTTGCAACTGAAATTGTTGCCAGGGAACTTATAAGTGAAGGATTTACCTCGTTTATAATAAGCAGCGGCGGAAATATCAGGACAGTCGGCAAGCCAATGGACGGCAATAGAAGCAAATGGAGCATAGGTATTCAGAATCCAGATGGCAATCCGCTGCTGCCAAAAGACAATCCTCTTGACACTGTTTATATTACGGAAAATTCCGTAGTTACGAGTGGAGATTATCAGAGATATTATGAGGTAAACGGGCAGAGATTGCACCACCTTATTGACCCGAACACTTTAATGCCTGCAGGCCATTACCGTGCAGTGACGGTAGTGACGAAAGATTCCGGGCTGGCTGACTTTTTGTCTTCCGCCCTGTTCATACTTCCTTATGAAAAAAGCCGCGCATTGGCAGACAGCCTTGAAGGTGTGGACGCTCTATGGATTATGAAGGATGGAAGCATTGTTGCGACTGACAATATGAAGAATTCGTTGAGGAAAATGGGCGGCGCCTCGGATAAATAAACAGGGTTTTAAGATCATATGGCATATTTTAACGCCAATGGCCTATATTGTAAACTGTGTTTTGTGACTAAAAAATCTTGACTATAGAATAATTTCCTGCTATACTATAGTTCGCAGGAGGACAAATGAGATGGCGCCATAGCCAAGCGGTAAGGCAGAGGTCTGCAAAACCTTTATTCCCCAGTTCAAATCTGGGTGGCGCCTCCATAAGCCTACGGAATTATAAGTTCCGTGGGCTGTTTTATTTAATTATTTGATTTATGCTATATTGATTTATTCCCTAACTAATAGATTTCTGTCTATGTCTTGACGTTGTACAATTTTGCGGTATGCACTGGGAGAGAGCCCGACATGTTTCTTAAAAAATCTCGAAAAATACGATTGGTTATCCATACCAATAAACTCTGCAATTTCTCCAAGTGATTTTTGAGAATGCTCCAGAAGGTTCTTTGCCTTTTTTATCTTAACTTTATTTGCATAGGAGAGTATTGTTTCGTTTTTTACGGATTTAAAAATAGTGCTGGCGTATTCAGGGGTAATGGAAAGAAGTTTTGCAATATCTTTAACAGAAATTTTTTTATGGGCGTTTGCATTAATATAATCTGTAATTTTTTTTACATACAAATGATTCATTTTAGATGAAACTGAAGAATCAAAAGATAAATTAATTTTTGACAAGAGTAAAAAAAGGTCAGAAATAGCCTCAAGATTATTTCCATTTGAGTAATCCGAAATTAATTTTGTAAAAAGCATTTCGAAATCATCTTTATTTTCAATTGATTTTATATAGTTAGTAGTAAATACCGGAAAACGCATATTATTAGTTTCATTATTGTAGTCTTCAACAATTTCGATATCAGCGACAAAGCCAACACCCAGGTGAGCGTTATTGTTAAAATCGCTAGAGGTCCTGCAATCAACGACCATTCTTGAAGGTATTACCAGGCAGTCTCCTGAAAGCACATTATATCTGCAGTTGTTAAAGGATATTTCCAAACAACCCTCAGTGACATAAATTATTTCAGTAAGAAAGTATTCCCTTTGTTTAAAGCTATAACTGTTAACGCAATATGGGCGAGCAAATAATATATGCGGAAGGCTTTTTATAATTATCTTTGGCATTGTTCACCTCAAATATATTATAATTTTGACATTTTTCAATTTAAACAGATACGATAAATTTGTAATTGAAAGTTTATTTTATGGCAAAAGAATTTATATTATATGTATGTCAACTAATTTATAATGCTTGATTATTCTATTTGACACATATTATCACGTTATTTATACTTTAACTATTTTATTAAATAATGTCAATATCAAGCAATTACTTTTTTTAATGTTTATATTAGGATTGTGCAAAAATTTAAATTTTTGTGCATTAGAAATATTAGGATTGTGCAAAAATTTCTATGTTTGTGCATTTACAAAAATAATGTTTATTTGTAAAATATCTAATAAGAGAGATGGTATAGCTGTATAAAATAACGTAGTAATTAAAATATAATAGTGTCAATATAATTGTGTCAATTTTATCCAAAAGGACAATTTTATCCATTATATTATAGCATTAATTATTAATTTTGTTTCTTTAATAATTAATATTAAGGGTGAATTTTTGTCAAAATTTGTAAACATCACATGTAAGGCCGTCTTTAAGCTTAATGTAGATAAACGTTAAGCATCAAAATTTCCAAAAAAAGGGGAGGATTATTTTGAAAAGATTAGGATTTATAGGCGTAGGAGCAATGGGGAGAGGAATGTGTGAAAACCTCATTAAAAAAAGCGGCTGTCCCATGACAATTTTTGATGTAAACGAGGAAAATGCAAATTACTTTAAAGGAAAGGCTACTATTGCAGCGTCCTCATTAGAGGTTTTCAAAAACAGTGACGTAATATTCTTATCCCTTCCTAACTCAAATGTAATTGCAGAGGTTACAGATGAATTTTTTAAAGAGGGTGTTAAGGGTAAAGTTGTAATTGATACTTCTACCAGTTATCCAATGGCTACAAAACAATTATATGCCCGCTTTAAAGAAGAAGGCGGCGTGTTTATTGATGCTCCATTGCTGGGTGGACCTGCTGAAACGGCAGCTGGAAATGCTCCCTGCATGGTTTCAGGTGATAAGGAAGAAATTGACAAAGTAATGAATTTAATTGCGTGCTATGCAGACCCGATTGACTATGTTGGAGAATCAGGCAATGCGCACACGGTAAAATTGGCAATGAACTTTACAAGTCTTAGCTATGCGGTAACCACGGCACAGATTTTCCCTCTGATGGAAAAGATGGGGATCGACACAAAAAATCTTTTCAAAATAATGAATGAAGGCCCGTTTGGCAACTGGATATTTGATTTTTACGGCAAAAAGGTAGTAAACCGTGATTATCGTTTGGATTTTGCGCTAGGTCTCGGCTTAAAAGATATGACCTATGTTAAAAAACTTTACGAAGAATATAATGTGCCTGGATTTGTTCTTGACGGAGTTCTTGATCTGTTGCGCACAAGTCTTAAGGATGGAAAAGGAAAGAAAGATTTCAGCGAGTGCGCAGCGACAATGTATGAATACTTGGGGCTAAACCCATATAAAGAGGCGTAACAGTAATAAAACTGAGTAAGCGGGAAGGATAAGCAAAATGAATACGATAGTTTTAAAAGATAGGTTAAGCGACCTTACAGCAACAATATATCCGGACCATGGCGGATTAGTGGGAAAATTGGCAATAGGAGAAGTAAATGTTTTAAAATTGGATGAATCAAAGCTTGGGGTTGCCAATGTGTTGGCAGGCGGAATTCCAATACTGTTTCCGTTTGCCAGCAAGACTACAAACGATAGATACACTTTAAACGGCAAGGAATACCATATGCCGGTACACGGGTTTGTAAAGGATACCCCGTTCGCAGTGGAAGAAGTTACAGAAAACTCCGCAGTGCTATGGATGGAGAGTTCAAATTCACTGATGGCAAGCTGTTATCCTTTCAGCTTTGTATTTAAAGTGAAATATACTGTTAAAAACAGTACATTAAACATAGAAGCAACATTAATAAACAATTCCGGCGAAGACATGCCGCATTCGTTAGGCTGGCACCCTTACTATGCAACGTCAAACAAGGAAGCTCTTGAATTTTATCAAAGCTACCAAAGATATTATGATTATATTAATTGCTGCTATGGTGAGCATAATAAACCAATTAATTTGACAGAAGAACTCAATAATGTATATTGCGATCCGGTTGAACAGAGCTTTTCACTTAAAAATAAGGCTGACGGATACAGCATTACCCAAAGGTTTGACCCAGAGTACAAAACACTTGTAGTTTTTACATTGCTTCCTGATGCAGTTTGCCTGGAACCGTGGATAGGTATTCCGGACTCAATAAATAGAGGAGAATATCTTTCCATTGTCAGAGCAAACAGTGCAAGGACCTATAGCTTAATGCTAGAAGTAAACAAATTATAGTATGGGTAGGAGAGTATGGTGAGCGAAAATATCTTAGAATTAAAAAATATTGTTAAACTATACCCGGGCGTAACAGCGTTAGATAACGTAAGCCTTAGTTTTCGTAAGGGTGAAGTGCATGCTTTGGTAGGAGAAAATGGAGCGGGAAAATCCACACTTATAAAAACCGTGTCGGGAGCAATAAAACCTACCTCCGGAAAGATTATTGTGAACGGCAAAGAGTTTGACTTCCTGACTCCATTGCAATCCAGAGAAAATGGTATTGCCGTTGTGTATCAGGAATTTAATCTCGTGCCTGTATTAAGTGCAGCAGAGAATATTTTCTTGGGAGAATTTATTCGCAAAGGTTGGATTTGCGACCAAAAAGCTATGAACCAAAAAGCAGCCGAGCTTTTTAAAAGGCTTAATATTGAACTTAACCCGGAAACAAAGGTTGAAGATTTGACGACAGGTTACCAGCAAATAGTTGAAATAGCGAAAGCAGTAGCTAAAAATGCAAAAATTCTCATTATGGATGAACCGTCAGCACCACTTACAACCAATGAAGTTGAAGCCATGTTTAATATTGTGGATTCCCTAAAAAAGGAAGGCGTTACAGTTATCTATATCTCTCACAGGCTAGAAGAGATATATAGAGTGGCAGACAGAGTTTCGGTGCTGCGAGACGGCAAATATATAACAACGAAAAATGTATCTGAAACGACAAAAGCCCAACTTATCAGCTATATGGTCGGTAGAACGCTTAAAGAAACGTATCCTGAAAGAACTGCAAAAACAGATGAAATTATACTTTCAGTAAGGAACCTATCAGGCAATGGAGTTAAAAATATATCTTTTGATTTGAAAAAAGGTGAAATTTTAGGATTTGGCGGTCTGGTTGGAGCAGGTAGGACTGAGCTTGCTCAGCTGCTTTTTGGCAGTGCAAAGATAGAAAGCGGAGAAATAATATTAAAAGGAAAGCGGTTGAAAATTAAATCGCCTAAATCTGCGATTAAGGAAGGAATCACTCTGATTCCTGAAGATCGGAAAAAACACGGCTTATTCCTGGAAATGACCGTTAAAGACAACCTTACAATTACTATGCTGCAAAGGCTTTCAAAGCTTTCGTTTGTTTCGAAAGCAGCTATAGCGAAACTTGCAAATGAAAGTGTAAAAGTTTTTGGTATAAAAACTCCTGGCATAAACCAAAAAGTAAAAAATTTAAGCGGCGGCAACCAGCAAAAAGTGGTACTTGGCAAATGGCTTGGAACAAGTCCTGAGGTACTTATACTTGATGAGCCTACAAGAGGTATAGACGTTGGCGCAAAACAGGAGATATACAACTTAATGGTTGACATGACTAAAAAAGGGATATCCATCATAATGATTTCTTCAGATATGGAGGAACTTCTTGGCATGTCAGACAGGATAGTTGTTTTATGCAAAGGTCGGTTATCAGCGATATTAAACAAAGAAGAATTCTCTCAGGAAGTAATACTTAAAAAATCGGCGGAGTGTGATAATTAATGAAAGCTAATACAAATACGAATCAGCAGGGTGTAGCTACTGTAAAAAAATCTAAAATAGATTTAAAGAAAGTGAACGAATATGGTGTCTTCTTGGTGCTAATAGCTATTTTTATACTCTTTAGCATATATGCGCCGAATTTCTTTCAGATAAAAAACATGTTTAATGTAGCAAGACAAATATCAACCTTGGGAATCGTCGCTGTTGGCATGACAATAGTAATGATAAGCGGAGGCATTGATTTGTCAGTAGGATATCAGATATCGCTGATAAATGTTCTTTGCGCATGGCTTATGGTTAATGCCAATATTAGTCCTTTGCTTGCATCAATAATTGTAATTGCGTTGGGTACTTTCATAGGGTTTATTAACGGGCTAATAGTAGTTAAAACCGGAGTTGTGCCGCTTATTGTCACACTTGCAATAATGAATGTGCTTCGCGGAATAAGCTTTATGATAAGCCGCGGTTTGCCGATATTCGGGTTTCCGAAAAGTTTTTCTTTCCTGGGCCAGGGTTCAATCGCCGGAATACCGGTATCGCTGATAATTATGGCTGTAATATTCGTAATAGGCTCAATAATACTAAAAAAGACCTATTTTGGCAGGTACTTCTATGCAATCGGCAGTAACGAAGAAGCAGCGAAGCTTTCAGGTATTAACACTGGTGCACTGCAAATGCTGGCGTTTAGTATTTGTGGTTTCTTAACATCAGTTGCTGCGGTGCTGACCTTATCAAGAACAAACTCAGGTTTGTCATCAAATGGAGTAGGCTTTGAGTTTAACGTAATAACTGCATGCGTATTAGGCGGTGTTAGTGCTTCAGGCGGAAAAGGAACGATATTTGGTGCTTTGGTTGGTGTGTTAATAGTAGGATTTTTGGATAATGGTTTGCTGCTAATGAATGTCAGTGAATACACCCAATGGGTTGTGAAGGGCGTACTTATGCTGGCAGCGGTTGTTTACGACATTACGATGCGCAGGAAAAACGAGTATATTAAGAAAATCAAGGCTATAAACGTTGAAAACGTTTAAAATAGCAAAACATTATATTATTACTATGAAAAAAATGGAGGGAGAAAAAATGAAAAAGATACTCGCATTGTTACTTGTAGTTGTTATGACAGTATTTATGTTTGCAGCATGTAATTCAGGCACTTCTGAAGGAGACAAAACAACAGGAGGTGAAACTTCTGCCACTACCCAGGAAACAGGAGGTGATAAAGCGGATGAAAAACCAGCGGACGAAGGAGCAGCAAGTGGAGAAAAATTCAAAGTTGGTTTTGCGTTCTATAACCTTTCAAATCCTGTATGGGCAGAAGTTGTAGAGGAAGCAAAGAGATATGGAGAATCCCTTGGGATGGAAGTCACATATGTTGATGCAGGGCAAGACTCATCAGTACAAGTTTCGCAGATTGAAAACTTTATTCAAAGCGGAATGGACGCAATTTGTATCTTAGCTATCGATCCGACTTCCGTCGAAGATGTAGCAAAAAAAGCAATGGATGCTGGTATCATTGTTACCGACTACTCTAGAGGACTTGAGAACTGCTATACAACTCTTACTCTTGACCCGATCAAGACCGGTACTGCATTAGTTGAGCTCGCAGCTAAGTGGATTCGTGAAAAATATGGAGATAATGAATTCGAATGGGCGCATCTTGACATACCAACAGTTGAGGTTGGTGTCATCCAGGGTCAACAAATAGAAAAACATATGAAAGAACTGTTCCCTAACTCAAAGCTCGTTGCTAATGCTGCCACATTAACTGTTGAACAGGGTCAGAAGAATACTGAAAACATCCTTCAGGCACATCCAAATCTTAGAGTAATTCTCAGCCAGAGTGCCGGTGGCGGTGTAGGTGGAAATGAGGCTATCAAAGCAGCTATTGATCCTTCAGAATATGATGATTATGGCTTATTCTCAATAGATGCAACTGAGCAAGAGGTTTTGAATATAATTAATGGAGATCCTCAGAAAGGTTCAATAAGCTTAGGTGGCGGAGCTCTGCACGGTAGAATGTTAATTGACTCAATCAATGATTTAAGAAATGGTAAAGAAGTTCCAAAGATTGTTGCTCTGCCGACTCAGGAAGTTACAAAAGAAAACGCACAGCAATTCTATGATGAAGTATATGGAAAGAAATAAGATTTTTTAAAGTCAAATAGAGAAATAGTGGTTGATTTATGATTCAACCACTATTTTTTTAGTATTAGGATTTTTAAATATCAGGAAACGGAATCAGGTTCTATAAGGCCAAGGACTTCATCGTTCCTCAATAGTTGAACTAACTCTGCGGAGGTTTTCACCTTCCTAGGTATTATAATACCGCCTCTTGCCAAATCCTCTTTCCGATGAAAGTCTGAACCGGAAATCATTTTTAAATTATGCTTTTTTGCAAATGACAGGGCTTTATGGTTCATGTTGTCTTGCCTGGGATTGCCGTTAAAAACTTCAACCCCGTCTAGAAGTGCAGGGTCAACAGGTTCTATCCATGAGCGGAACGGATGAGCCTGGTAAATTAATATATCCATACCGCTGGTCATCTTTCTGAATCTTTTAATACCAAGTTTATACAACTCCTTGTATTTTTTTAAAAAAGATTCATCAATACCATAAACGAGATAATCATTTTCGTTTTCTGAAAAACGCAATTCAATACCCAAAATGACTTCCAGGCCAATCCTCTGCCCTTCTGCCAAAGCTGTACGGTATCCGCTTAAATACATATCAATTTTTTCTTCCCAACTAAGTCCGTCCAGGGAATAAAAGTATTCGTCACAATAGTGATCAGTAACGACTAATCCGTCATAACCTGCTGCTTTATATAATTTAACCAGTTCTAAAGCATTCACTTTGCCGCAAGGACTAACTTCCGACGTGTGAACATGCGTGTCATATTTATAAGTAGCCAAGTTTAAACCTCCATTAATAAGTATAAATTTTGTCTACGTAATAGAATAGCACATAATGATGTTATCTTCAAATTCAATAATTTTTTTGTTTAAACTCGGCATAAAATGTGTATATATATATATCAACACGATTGAATCAACTGATATGTAGGGGCGGTCTCAGGCCGCCCGTAAATGGGGTTACTGTTTGTGAAAATGTTGAGATAAATTAACACATTGATATATAGAAACATAAATACAAATTCTGGAAATAGCGCATGCAGTAAACGGGCGGTCAGAGACCGCCCCTACAATTTTAAGGGAAACCAGCCTTTTCAAATTGTCCTTTTTAATATATAATTTTTGTTAATGGTGTTTGATGTATCACGGAGGTATTTTCATGAAAGAATATATTAAAAGCGGATTTAGGGTATTTATAGATTATATAATTTCTCTAGTCGTTTTTGTCGTATTCCTTTATATGTTTTTGGCAATTACAAAAGACAACTACTCTAAATGGATACCTTTATACTCATTCTTAAATTTCCTTTTGCTTTATGCCATGCTGTATTCGGATTTAAAAAAGCTGGCTGTAAAAGAAAAAAGGCCCCAGTACAACCTTAATCCATATCCCATGAAAGGTCTGATTATTGGGTTAATTGGGTTTTTGCCGCTAATTGTAATTCAGCTGATCTATCCGCTTATTCTGCTTAATGACCCGGTTGCGAACCGTATTAAGGAATTGGCTTTGAAAACATTAATGGGACCGGTTTATTTTGTGGTAAGGCTGGCCGGAGGTACGACGATCGGGTATGTTGCTGCTTCATTAGTTGTACCGATAGTGTCAATGTTTGCATATATGGCAGGGTTTTATGGTTTCCAGTTTAGAAAACCAAAGACAAGGCCTGCTGCGAAAAATAAAAAAGGATAGCATGTGTAATTCTTACGCTTTATATACATGACCGCTTTAATGGAGGTATCGGTATTGATAAAAGCTGAAACCATATTTAAAAACTACAATAAAGCAATAAGTCGTGTGTACAAAAAAATATTTTCAGATATGGACAATAATGAAAGCGAAGACGGCTTTATTCAGTCTATAGATGATCTTAAGGAATGTGTCAGGGAAGAGCTGACAAAATGGGAGAACACATCTTTCGATGAAATTGGCGGTATAACTCCGCTGGAGTATTTTAACGGCATCAATGATTTTGAAAAACTGGTTGAGCTGTTTAAGATTGGTGCGGTGATTTGCGATGACAGTATGCCGGAGGCTTTGCTGAACAAGCTGAAGAGCTTTGGGGATAAAGCTGTAGAAAGTATGATGGAACTGGCTTTTGGCAGCGAAGGCCTAAACCTTGAAGAAGATAAATCGTTAATCGCGTTAAACGCGATAAAAGTCCTGGGATTGTGGAAATTGGAGAGGGCTGTAGGGAAAATGATAGATATGCTGTTTACCCTTCCGGAACATGATGATGAACTATTCAAGGAAAGCATCAGGGAGTCACTTGTAAATATAGGTTTGCCTTCTGTAGATCCGATAATAGGCAAACTGGAAACGGCGCAAGACTTTACGGATGCACATGAATATCTGATGATGGCGCTTGCTGATATTGGCGCTGGCAATAAATCCGACAAAATTTACAGATGCCTGAAAAGTGCTTTTTTAAGGATGCAAAATAAGATATTGGGAGCTTCATGCCTGGCAACATACGGTGATGGGAGGGCAATACCTGCGTTAAGGGGATACATTGAGAAGAACAGGAACACCATCGATATGGAAACTTTCTTTGAGATAAAATCTGCCATTGATAAACTCGGCGGCACCACAGATGATCTAATATTCATAGGGTGACATCCCTTGAAGAGGAATGTCACCCTTCCGCAATCGTGACACCCCTCGTAGAGGAGTGTCCCCCTTCCGCAATCGTGACATCCCTTGAAGAGGAATGTCCCCCTTACGTATTCATATCATTTTTACTTCTATTCATGGAATATGTCCAACCTATACGTGAATATTCATATAGTGTATTCAAATATGGGTTAGGACGGGATTGCTATGATAGTTATAATCAGGAAAAACAATGTATTGCTTGTCGGTTTGATCTTTTTGCTGCTCATTGCGATTTACAGCTTAAATGTCGGCACAGGAGAGGCAACTCCAGTTACAAATCCTCAGAACGCACAAAAGACAGTGATAATAGATGCAGGACATGGAGGAGAAGACCCTGGCGTGGTAAGCAGTTACAGCGGCATAAAGGAGAAAGATCTGAACCTTGAAATTGCATTTATGACCAAGGAATTCCTGGAAAAAGACGGCTTTAAGGTTATTATGACCAGGACTGAAGATAAGCTTGAATATCAGCCCGGTACCACAAGTGTTACGCAAAAAAGGAAACAGGATTTGCAAAGAAGAAAAAAGATTATGGATGAAGGCGGCGCTGACATAGTTGTCAGCATACACATGAATGGATTTACGGAGTCACAATATTACGGCGCTCAGACTTTTTATCCCCCTAATTCTCCGGAGAGCCAAAGGCTTGCCACAGAAATTCAGAAAGCTTTAAGGGAAATCGTTGATCCTCAAAACGGGCGTCAGCCGCAGCTCAAAAAGGAACCTATAATAATTCTGCGAGATTTAAAAACCCCGACGACGATTGTTGAATGCGGCTTCTTGTCGAATACGGAAGAAGAAAAGAAGCTCCAGACAAAGGAATACAAAGAAAAGTTGGCATTGGCAATAAAGGAAGGAATCAAAAATTACTTTGCAGCGGAAAATGCAACAGATTAAGTTTAAGGCCGGGGGACATACCTTTCTTAAGCAGGCCTTCCTTGTGAGATGTCCCCTGAAAAAATCCCCAGATCCTGGACAACCCTCTAAGTATTTGCCGCATAATGGATACGGGTAATATTGACAATAAAATAACAAAGATGTTATAATTACATTAGCTGGAAATTGACTGTATTTGTTTTATTAATTATCATGAAAATATATAAGGTAATTAATTCTACAGGGTATGTACCAGCCGGTTCAATTGTTATAATATAAATGCTGTCTCATTATACGCAAATGGCTCCAGTGAATAAAAGCTTAATAAAAGAAGAAAGACTAATAATAAGGAGAGGAATGAAATCGAATGAATTCAAAAAAGAAGGTCTCAATAGCGGTAATAAGACGTCTTCCCAGGTATTATAGATATCTTTCAGACTTGCTGAAAATGGATATAACAAGGATTTCCTCCAAGGAACTCAGCGCAAGAATGGGAATAACAGCATCTCAGATACGACAGGATTTAAATTGTTTTGGAGGTTTTGGACAGCAGGGTTACGGCTACAATGTAGAGTACCTTTATAATGAAATTGGTAAAATTCTTGGAGTGGATAAGAAATTTAATACGATTATCATCGGAGCAGGCAACATGGGACAAGCTCTTGCCAATTACGGGAATTTTGAAAAAAGAGGGTACCACCTTGTGGGAATATTTGACGTAAATCCGAAAATAATCGGAAAAAAGATTAAAAATATTGAAATAATGCATATTGACAAAATAGAGGAATTTTTGAAAGAAAATAAAGTGGATATAGCAATTCTTACGGTGCCTTATGAGCATACCCCTGAAGTTGCAGACAGGGTGGCCCGTCTTGGTATTAAAGGTTTGTGGAATTTTTCACCTATGGACTTGAAGCTGCCCTATGACGTAGTAATAGAAAATGTCCATTTGAGTGATAGCCTTATGGTGCTCGGTTATAGGTTAAAAGAAAAGTTTGGACGCGTGGAAGATAAAACACAGAATGAGTAAAACGGCCGGTGGAACCGGCCGTTTTACTATTCTATTGTAAAAATATAACCTTAAAATTATAGCTTTCTCAGTATTGAGCCGAAATCAGGATATACAACTTCAAGAATTTGTGATTTTCTTATCATGGTTTCACCGCTTGCCGCAAGTCCTGCTATTGCCATTGCCATAGCTATTGAGAAATCATTATTGCAGTCAATGATTGTGCCGCGTAAAGGTTTTCCTCCTTCTATTATTAAGCCATCCTCTGTTTCTTCAATACTTGCCCCCATTTTAGACAGCTGACTGACGAGAATGTTAATTTTATTGGACTGCTTTATTTTAAAGCCTTCAAGGCCCTTTATTATCGTAGTTCCGTCGGCTACGGCAGCTGCAACAGTGATTATGGGTATCTCGTCAATTAATCTCGGTATATCCTTGCTTTCAATTACCGTAGCGCGCAGGGACGATGAAGTTACTCTTATATCAGCGATTTTTTCGTTATTGGCTGTTCTTTTGTTAAGGATTTCAATGTTTGCTCCCATTGACCTATATACATCGAGTATTCCCGCACGGGTCGGATTAACTCCGACGTTTTTAATAACAATATCTGAATTTGGAACAATGAGGCCTGCGGTAATAAAATACGATGCCATTGAAATGTCTCCGGGAACCTCAATTTTCTGTGAATACAGGTTATTGACCGGATGACTGGTGACTTTTAATCCATCTACTTTTATATCAGCTCCAAAGTAATTCAGCATTAACTCAGAGTGGTCTCTGGATTTCTCAGTTTCAATTACCGTAGTTTCACCTTCTGCATAAAGGCCTGCAATTAGTATTGAGGATTTTACATATGTCTCGTAAGGAGAAAGTGTATAGGTAATGCCTTTGAGATATGAAGGTGAAATTGATAGAGGACAGTAGTTGCCATCGTCTTTTCCGATAATGTTTGCTCCCATTAGCCTGAGAGGGTGCACAACATTGCCGACAGGTTTCTTTAATGAAATTTCGCTTCTTGTTATGGTTGAGGCGAAGGGTTGACCGCTTAAAACCCCAAGTAAAAGCCTGATTGTTGTCCCGGATCTGCCGGCGTTTAAGATTGAAGTTGGAGCCTTTAAGCCGTAAAGTCCATTACCATGGACCTTTATCCTGTTGTTTGGAAGGATTTCTATACCAACACTCATTTTTCTGAAACAGTCAATGGTGCTAAGGCAATCTTCCTGCATGGAAAATCCGCTGATTTCAGTGGTACCCTTGGCCAACGAACCAAACAGCACAGCCCTGTGAGATATAGACCTGTCACCTGGAACTTTGATCTCTCCCTTTAGCGAGCGTTTCTGTGCAACTAACACATTTCATTCCCCCAATCAAATAGTTATCAGACAATAACCTGTTTATTTACTTTTATAAACTTTATAACCTTTAATACTTAGCAAGTCAAAGGCAATATTTACACTTTTTTGATCAGGAAGGGTAATCCTTAAACAGCCTTGCTCAAATTCCCTGCTGTTTGATACATTTATATTCTTTATATTAATATTGTTGTTACCAAGTATGGTTGCAATTTCACCTATCACACCGGGTCTGTCCACTACATCGACAACTATATCAAACAAAGGACTTATTAGTCCAACTCTTCCGGAGGGCATCTGCTCACGGTAGTTTCTTGCAGAATCAAAAAACTCATAAATTCCTCTGGAATTACAGTTTATCATATCCTCCTTAAATTTGTTCAATATATTTATATAAGTATTCATTATTTCTATGATATGACTACTGTTACTTGCGATAATATTCTCCCACATGTCGGGATTTGAAGAAGCAATTCTTGTAATATCCCTAAATCCGCCTGCCGCAAGCATTTGCATTCTACCGTCTCCCGAATCCATCTCCCTGACCATGTTTACCAAGGCAGATGCAATAATATGGGGAACATGGCTGATTGCTCCTGTTATTCTATCATGTGTATATGCATCGATTAATATTGGTATGCCACCTATTCCCTGTACTATTTGCAGCATGCAATCAATTGCAGCTTCTGTCGTGCTTTTGCTTGGGGTTAATATGTAATATGCATTCTCAAAAAGATGAGAAGAGCTCGCCAGGTACCCTTCTTTTTCTGCGCCTGCCATTGGGTGCCCGCCTATAAAGCAAGGAGGGTTTGGCAAATTATTTACGCACTCTATTATTTTTCCCTTTGTACTGCCAACATCGGTAATAATGCAATCAGGAGAGGTCTTATCATAGATGGTTGTAATGTATTCTATAGTTTGTTTTACCGGCGTGCACAGGAAGATTATGTCAGAATTCCAGACATGCTCATTAGGAGCGGTAAAACCACGTGAAATGCTTCCGTCCTTTACAGCTTTATCAATAGTTCCGGAATCTTTTTCTATCGCGGTAATATCAGAGACTCCCAGGCGCTCGCGCAATGCCTTCGCCAGGGAACCTCCGATAAGGCCGAGACCTATTATTGTAATTTTACTGTTCACAATATTCATATTCTCTTCCCACTATTTCAGCAATTTTACTTATATCCCTGCATAAAGATCTGAAATCTTCAGGTGTTAGCTGCTGTGCTGCATCTGATAACGCACACCTGGGATTTGGATGCACTTCTATTATTAAACCGTCTGCGCCCGCCGCTATTGCCGCCTTCGACAACGGCAGGACATATTGGTATTTTCCCACAGCATGGCTGGGGTCTACAATTATTGGCAAATGGCTCATGGATTTAACAACGGGAACCGCGCTGATATCCAGCGTATTCCTGGTAGCGGTTTCAAATGTTCTTATGCCCCTTTCGCAGAGGACTACATTGTAGTTGCCTTCACTCATTATATATTCGGCTGCATTGAGCCATTCCTCTATAGTGATTGAGGGACCCCGCTTAAATAATACAGGCTTTCTGGACCTTCCTATTTCTCTTAACAAATGAAAATTTTGCGCATTACGGGCTCCAATCTGAAACATGTCCACATACCTGTCAGCTATCTCAATGGCTTTTTCGCTGGTAACCTCACTGATAATCAAAAGCCCGGTCTCTTCTTTTGCTTCTTTCAGAAGCTTTAAACCTTCCTCTTCCATGCCCTGAAAAGCGTATGGGGAAGTTCTGGGCTTAAAAGCTCCTCCGCGCAAAAACTGCGCTCCACATTTCTTTACAGCCTTTGCAGCTTCAATAATCTGTTCACGGCTTTCAACAGCACAGGGGCCTGCCATCATAACTATTTGTTTTCCGCCGATTTTGACCCCGTTTACTTCCACTATGCTCGATTCAGGTTTGAATGTCCTGCTTGCGAGCTTGTAGGACTCAACTATCGGAACGAGCTTTTCTACTCCGGGCATAAGCTCCAGAGGCACATTGCTTAATACCCTTTTATCCCCGATTACGCCTATGATTGTTCTTTCGGTTCCCTTCGAAATATGCACTCCAAGGCCAAGGGATTCAAGAACTTTGGAAACCTCTTCTATTTGGCTCTTATCCGAGCCCGGCTTCATTACTATAACCATATATAATCCTTCCTTTCTACATGTGCTGCAAAACTTTCTTCAGCCTGTTAATAGTTGTAGGCTTTAAAACTTATTATTATTACCGTCCTACCGTGCTATAATACTCAACTTGCTACATATTGAATTTACAATGATAATGTTTAAATGTCAAGTTTTACGGTCCCAATATACTTTTGGGGAAAAATTTCTTTATTTTGTATTCCACAAATATACTTAATATATGATATAATATCGTAGTATCACATAAAAAAATTAATTTTGAGATAAATAAAAGGAAAAATGCAAAAAACATAGAATAATTTATAGTTGAGTTAGCTAATTATTAATTTTACTCATAAATTATACAATTTATGAATTATATTCCTGCTTTTTAGGTATTATAATTACCGGAGCAAATAATGAAAGCTTCAATTAATACGCACAATTACTAAACACAAGGGGGAATTTTTATGAAAGACTACACTGTGAAAAAGCTCAGAAACGTCTGTTTATTGTCTCATGGAGGGGCGGGCAAGACGACACTGGCGGAAGCAATGCTGTTTAATACCGGAGTCCTGGACAGGTTTGGGAAGGTAGTGGACGGCACTACCACCACAGATTATGACCCTGAGGAGATTAAAAGAAAAATTTCAATCAATACATCAATTGCGCCATGTGAATGGAAAGATCATAAGATTAACGTGATTGACACTCCTGGGTATTTTGATTTTGTAGGCGAAGTTAAACAGGGTATAAGGGTTGCAGACGGAGCAATCATACTTGTACCGGCAAAAGGCGGTATAGCGGTAGGTACTGAAAAATCGTGGGCATATGCGAAAGAGGAAAATATTCCAAAAATGTTTTTTGTAAGTAAAATGGATGAAGAACATGCGAACTTTTTTGAGGTGTTTGACAGCCTGGTAAGTACTTTCGGAAACGGAGTCATTGCTTTCCAGATTCCTATTATTGAAAATGAGAAATTTGTCGGTATCGTTGATGTAATCAATATGAAAGCAAAAAAGTTTGAAAAGGATAAGCTTGTTGAAATAAGCATTCCTGCCGATTTAAATGATAAAGTGGATGAACTTAGAGAAAAACTTAAAGAAGCGGTTGCCGAAACTGACGAGGAATTGATGGAGAAATTCTTTGAAGGCGAAGATTTTACTCCTGAAGAAATTAACAAGGGATTGAGGATTGGTGTTGCTGACGGCTCAATAGTGCCTGTTTTCTGTGGTTCTGCCATAAACAATGCAGGCGTTCAATTGCTTATGGATGCAATAATAGAGTATATGCCGGCTCCTGACCATAATCCTGTTGTAAAAGCAACAAAACCTGGTAGTGAAGAAGTTGTTGAATTAAAAGTTACGCCCGACGAATCTTTATCAGCTATTGTTTTCAAGACAATTGCCGACCCGTTTGTCGGAAGGATTTCGCTGTTTAGGGTTTATTCCGGAACGTTAAAATCAGATTCGGTTGTATACAATACCACATCTGAAAAAACTGAAAAAATATCTCAGGTATTCATGATGAGGGGAAAGAAGCAGATCCCTGTAGATAAATTGATTGCAGGTGATATAGGCGCCGTTGCCAAATTGCAATTTACAAGCACAAATGACACTCTTTGTGATCAATCAAAACCAGTTGTGCTTGATAAGATAGAATTTCCTGAACCTGCCATATCACTTGCCGTTGAACCGAAGGCAAAGGGTGATGAAGAAAAAATCAGCTATGGGTTACAGAGACTGCAGGATGAAGATCCTACATTCAAGGTAGCCACAAATACTGAAACACGACAAGTTCTCATTTCAGGTATCGGAGAGCAGCACCTTGATGTCATAGTAAGCAAGCTCAAATCCAAGTTCGGAGTTTCGGTCAACCTTGTTGATCCCAAAGTTCCGTACAGAGAGACTATAAGAAAGAAAGTCAAGGTGGAGGGCAAACACAAGAAACAGACCGGCGGACACGGTCAGTACGGCCATGTATGGATTGAATTTGAACCCGGCGAAACAGAAGACCTGACCTTTGAAGAAAAGATATTCGGCGGAGCCGTACCTAAGCAGTATTTCCCTGCTGTTGAAAAGGGACTTCGTGAAGCAATACAGCACGGCGTGCTTGCAGGCTATCCCGTAGTTAATCTGAAGGCTACGCTTGTAGACGGTTCATTCCATCCTGTCGATTCATCGGAAATGGCATTCAAAATAGCAGCCCGCCTGGCTTACAAGAAAGGGCTTCCGGACGCTTCACCTGTCCTGCTTGAGCCAATATATCATGTTGAGGTTTATATACCTGACTACTACATGGGCGATATTATAGGCGATCTTAACAAGCGCAGAGGAAGAATACTTGGAATGAACCCTCAGGAAAACGGTTTGCAGCAGGTTGTTGCAGAAGTGCCGCAGGCTGAGATGTTCAAATACGCTACTGACTTGAGGTCAATGACCCAAGGCAGAGGGTACTTCAAGATGTGGTTTGAAAGATACGAAGAAGTGCCTGCAAACATTGCCCAGAAGATAATAGAAGAAGCTAAGAAAGAAATGGCTGACGAGGCTGAAGACGAATAACCAATTGTCATACAAAAAGGGATACTGGTTTATGGTATCCCTTTTATAATATTCACAAATTTCAATGGATGACACCGGAACTATATAGTTTCGGAATTCGTCTCAAATAATAGAATTCTGACAGGGTACATATATATGATAAGACATAAAAAAAGGAGGGTCAAAATGGGAAAACGGGTTTTATGCATTCTGGCTGTGGCGTTGCTTCTTATCTCAGTTTTTACAGCTTGCAGTTCCCGTTCTAAAAGTGACAGTTCAGTGGCTCCGGCAAAAGAGATGGCGGCTTCGACGCAGAGCGCACAGTTGGATTTTGAGTCACAAGCTGTAGCGGAGGCTGTGGAAGCGGAAAATTCCGGTGACGGCTCCACTGCAATTACAAGCTCAGGAACGGGAGTTGAGTCGGCATTAAACGCTATTCTTGCTGAAAGGAAAATAATCCGTAAGGCA
The DNA here is from genome assembly GCA_012840535.1 of Clostridiaceae bacterium. GTDB lineage: Bacteria > Bacillota > Clostridia > Acetivibrionales > DUMB01 > DULF01. The sequence continues at coordinate 23,914 of DULF01000047.1, read as the reverse complement.
AATGTTACAATTGAAGTGGAAAACTTCGATGAGGCTTATAGCAAATTAAACAGCATATTGCTGGGAATAGGCTTTATCCAGGAGTCAAGTATCAACACTGAGAAAATATATATTGACTCAGAAATGAAGCTTATAAAAAGGGGCGTAATAGTAGTAAGGGTTGATAAGGATAAATTTGACAAAGTATTAAACAGTATAAAAGGTTTAGGTATTACCACCCACGAGAGTATAGGAGTGGAAGATGTAACAAGCAAGTATTTTGATGTGGAGTCTAGGTTGAGATTATTAAGATATGAACAGGAAAGGCTTGAGGAATACCTGAAGAAACTTGACGACCCGGATAAAATATTTAAGACGGAAAGCAGGCTTACAGATATAAGACATGAGATAGAAAGCCTTACGGTAACTCTGAGAAAGCTTGACGATTTGATTGACCTGTCAACAATAACTATCAACATGAATGAAAAGTACCCTGATGATGGGAAAAAACCGCCGGAAAGAAAGACATACGGAGAACGGTTGCTGGGAAATTTCCTGGACAGCTTTAAAGGCGTGATAACTTTTTGCGGAGAGCTTTTGATTCTCATAGTGCAGGCACTGCCGGCGCTGATTCTGTTAGGTTTGTTCGTGCTGTTAGCGCTGGCGATATACAAAAGAGCAGTAAAAAAGGGTAAGAAAACATTTTTAGATAAAAGCGGCGATGATGACAAGTAAGCAGTATTTGATTTAAGCTTAAGGAGTATTCAATTTGCGCCACCCTGGAATTGCAGGGTGGATTTTATTTTGCAATGACTTTTTTTGTAAAAAATTTTTTTAATTTTACTTGATTCTGCCAAAAATATTATCTATAATATATATGAAGGTCAAAGAAAGTCAAAATCAGTTTTGACATTTAAATTTGACTGGTTTATTATAATAAAATGACATGATAATAATATGCTTTATAATGTAAAATTATATTTAACGAGAGGTGATGAAGGATTGGCAAGATTGAGCGATATTATTGAAGCTTTTATTAAGGAAATGATTGATGCTATGGACGGTACAATAGAGATACAAAGAAATGAGCTAGCTAACCAGTTCAATTGTGTGCCATCTCAAATAAACTATGTGATTGATACGAGATTTACAATAGACAAAGGCTATTATGTCGAAAGCAGAAGAGGTGGCGGAGGGTATATTAAGATAAAAAGAGCAAAAATAAATCGGCCGGAAAATTATCTTATGCATACAATAACATCCATGGGGGACAGTATATCCCAGCAGTCTGCAGAGGTGTTTATTAACAATTTTATCGATTATGAAGTTATTTCAAAAAGGGAAGGACTGCTTTTAAAAGCAGCTATAAGCGATAAAATTTTAGGTGCGGTTCCTCTTCCTAAACGGGATGAGTTGCGCGCAGATTTGCTTAAGAACATGTTAATGAGCTTGTTGGTTTAATGAATGAAAGGGTGAGAAAAATGCTATGCCAGCACTGCCAAAAAAGAATTGCGAATGTTCATTTTACGCAGATAGTTAATAACAAGAAGGTTGAGTTATATCTATGTGAACAATGTGCTAATGAGAAAAGCCAGTTTCATATAGATTCCCCGTTTAATTTAGGAGACTTTTTTTCAGGATTTATAGGCATAAATGGAGCTTCGCCGTATATACATTCCGTCCAGCAGGAACGCTTGTGTGATGTATGCGGAATGAGTTATGACGATTTCCAAAAAACAGGGAAACTGGGTTGCGGCAACTGCTATAAGGTCTTTGGAGAAAGGCTTAAGCCAATAATAAAAAGGCTTCATGGGAATGTAGAGCATGTAGGCAAAGTGCCGCAGAAATTAATGAAAGACTTAAATGCCGCCCGTGAAATAGAAAAGCTGAAAGAAGCTCTGAACAAAGCCATACAAAATGAGGAATATGAGAAAGCGGCTGAGATAAGAGACAAAATCAGGGAAATGGAAAACAAGAAGATTTGATAACAAGTTCCAGGGCGTTTGCGGGAAAATTGCAGATAATCGGAGGTGGGAAAATGACCGGTGATAGAAACAATAATGATGTACTTAAGCCGGATATAGTTATTAGCAGCAGGGTAAGGTTGGCGCGTAATTTGGAGCGTTATCCGTTCCCATTTAGAATGAGCCGGGAACAAAGTTTGAAATTATTATCCGAGATAAAGGATATTGTTATAAAAAGCAGCGCAACTGCAGCTGACAACTTCTATTTCGTCGATATACAAAAACTGAATCCTGTAGACAGGCAGGTGCTGGTTGAGAAGCACCTGATAAGTCCGGATCTGGCAGAAAGCCAGATAGAAAGCGCTGCCATCATTAGTAAGGACGAAACAATAAGCATAATGGTAAATGAGGAAGACCATATAAGGATACAGTGCCTGTATCCCGGTATGCAGATAGATGCTGCATGGCAGCTTTGCAACAATTTGGACAAATTATTTGAAGAAAAGGTTGATTATGCATTCAGCAAAGATTTCGGATATTTGACCTGCTGTCCTACAAATATAGGGACAGGAATCAGGGCGTCTGTTATGCTGCATCTGCCGGCTTTGGTTATGACGGGGTACATCAGGAACATCCTGGAAGCATGCAGTAAATTGAGTATCGCAGTCAGGGGCATGTATGGAGAAAATACGGAGGCAGCAGGCAATATGTTCCAAATTTCAAACCAGGTAACACTTGGCCAAACCGAGCAGGAAATTATTGCCAACATAACAAGTGTTGCCTCCCAAATTATTGAACAGGAAAGAACTATAAGGAACGAACTTTACAAACAGAATCCATATAGATTTGAAGATAAAATCTACCGTTCACTTGGAATTTTCACTAATGCACGTATTATGACATCTGAAGAGTGCATGAAATTGATTTCGGATGTGAGATTAGGCATTGATATGGGAATAATTAAAACTATAGACAGGAATACATTGGATAAAATAATGCTTTTAACTCAACCTGCAAACCTGCAAAAAACAATCGGGAAGCCTCTTAGCCCGGAAGAAAGGGATTTGAGGCGGGCAGAACTCATAAGGGAGCTAATCAAAAGGTGACAAGCCCTCGAAGAGGACTGTCACCTTACAACAGAAGGGGACATTCCTTAACGTAAAAGGAATACCCGGTAATCTGAAAGGAGTGTCGCCTTACCTTGAACGTGACAAGCCCTCAGAGAGGACGGTCACCTTACCTTGATTGGTGACAGTCGTACTAGAGAATGGAGAACAGAAATGAGAGAACAAATAAAAAAGTTTCAAGGCAGGTCAAAATTTGATTTCTGTTCTGTGAACTGCCGGAAGGAATGAAAGAATTAAGACAATTTACGAAAGGAGTTGATAAATAATGTACGGCCGTTTTACTGAAAAAGCAGAAAAAGCAATAACTCTTGCACAGGAAAGCGCAATGCAGCTTGGACATAACTACGTAGGAACCGAGCATCTTCTCCTTGGATTGGTGAGAGAAGGATCAGGCATTGCTGCACGTGTTTTGCAGGGGCAAGGAGTGACTCAGGAAAAAATATTGAAGGAAATAGATGAACTCATTGGAAGAGGTGAAGCAACAGGGCAACAGCCGCTGGGCTTTACTCCGAGGACAAAAAGGGTTTTGGAATTGAGTTTCAGAGAAGCAAGAAGAATGGGACATAGTTATATTGGTACGGAGCATCTCCTGCTAGGTATTATGCGGGAAGGCGAAAGCGTTGCTGTCAGAATACTATTGGATATCGGAGTTGACGTACAAAAGCTTCTGGGAGAGATTATCCGTATCCTGAATGAGGAAGCGCCGGGTACTACCGGAGAGTCCAGAAGCAGCAGGCATAGTTCAAATACTCCCACTCTGAACCAGTTTGGGAGGGATTTGACGGAAATGGCCCGGGAAGGTAAAATTGATCCGGTTATAGGCAGGGACAAGGAAATTGAACGCGTGATCCAGATATTGAGCAGAAGGACAAAAAATAATCCGTGCCTGATCGGAGAGCCGGGTGTCGGCAAGACTGCCATAGCTGAAGGCCTGGCACAGAAAATTGTTGAAGGAAATGTGCCTGAAATATTGAAGGATAAGCGCGTGGTTACCCTTGATCTTTCATCCATGGTTGCAGGAGCAAAATACAGAGGGGAATTTGAGGAGCGGTTAAAAAAGGCTCTCGATGAAATACGAAAAGCTGGAAATGTAATTCTCTTCATCGACGAGATGCACACTATAATCGGAGCGGGAGCGGCCGAGGGTGCAATTGATGCTTCAAATATCCTGAAACCTTCGCTGGCAAGAGGAGAAATACAGGTTATAGGCGCAACGACACTTGACGAATACAGGAAGCACGTAGAAAAGGATGCAGCTCTTGAGAGAAGGTTCCAGCCTATAACGGTAGGGGAACCGACAGTAGAGGAAGCTATTGAGATATTAAAGGGTGTACGGGATAAATACGAAGCGCATCATAGCGTTAAAATCACGGATGGAGCCCTTGAAGCTGCCGTTAAGTTGTCAGACAGGTATATCACTGACAGGTTCCTGCCTGACAAAGCAATTGACCTGATTGACGAAGCAGCTTCGAAAGTAAGGCTTATGGCATTTACGGCGCCTCCCAGGTTAAAGGAGCTTGAGGAAGAGGTTGAAAGGCTTAGTAAGGAAAAAGAGGAAGCCATAAGGTGCCAGGAATTTGAAAAGGCCGCAAAAATAAGGGATCAGGAACAAAGTATCAGGAGTGAACTGGAAAAGGTTAAAAATGATTGGCAGCAAAAGAACCAGACCAGGACAGACATTGTTACGGAAGAAGAAATTGCCGAGATTGTGTCCAGCTGGACAGGTATTCCGGTAAAAAGGCTTACCGAGGAAGAATCAGAAAGGCTAGTGAAGATGGAGGAAACCCTTCATCAAAGGGTTATTGGACAGGATGAAGCGGTAAAAGCGGTTGCCAGGGCAATAAGAAGGGGAAGAGTAGGCTTAAAGGACCCAAAAAGGCCTGTTGGATCGTTTATATTCCTCGGACCTACAGGCGTAGGCAAGACTGAGCTTAGCAAAGCCCTTGCTGAAGCCCTTTTTGGGGATGAGAACGCAATGGTAAGAATTGATATGTCAGAATATATGGAAAAATTCAGTGTTTCAAGACTTATAGGTTCGCCTCCGGGATATGTGGGGTATGAGGAAGGCGGACAGCTTACTGAAAAAGTAAGGAGAAAGCCGTACTCAATAGTTCTGTTTGATGAAATTGAAAAAGCGCATCCTGAGGTATTCAACATACTCCTCCAAATATTGGAGGATGGAAGACTGACAGACTCCCAGGGCAGAGTGGTGGATTTCAGGAATACTGTAATAATCATGACGTCAAATGTCGGCGCAAGGCTGATAACTGAGCCAAAACGCGTTGGATTTGCTGCCGGAGGGGATGGAAAAGCAAAGACTTATGAAGAAATGAAGAATAATGTCATGAGTGAATTGAAAAAAACATTCCGTCCGGAATTCCTGAACAGAATTGATGAAATTATTGTATTCCATCCACTGGAAGAGGGGCACATAAAAGAAATTGTAGGGCTCATGATAAATGACCTTGCCAAAAGGCTGAAACAGAATAATATAACACTTGATGTATCGGACAGCGCGAAAGCTTTCCTTGCCAAAAAAGGATTTGATCCGGTATATGGCGCAAGACCTCTTAGAAGGTCAATCCAGAGCATGATAGAAGACAGGTTGGCGGAAGAAATGCTTGAAGGAAAGATCAAAACAGGGGATGAGGTGTTTATAGATCTCGAAGAAGATAAGCTGGCATTTAAAGTGAAAGCGAAACATTAAACGCCAAAGACTACAAGCATTTTTCGAAGAAGTACGGCAAGTGGGGCTCCTGTCTGGAGCCTTTGAGTAAATTCTTCGATAAGGAACAGAAACAAGCGGTTTGCAGGCAGGGGGCGCAGATTATTGCGCCCCTCCAAATAAAAAAGGACTGTTGTCTTCGATTTATATATATTTCATAAATTTTTTCAAATTCTTTATTTAATATTTATCTAATAGTTAGAAATTTTTCTCGTCAGCTAAAGAATTTTTGTTAAAAACCATAATTGATTGTGATTGATGATAGGTATATCTTTTATTAGTATGTATGTTTTGCCTGAAAATTTTTATACAAAAGAGGGGTTGAGAATGTTTGAGGTTGGCAACTTGCATACTATTAAATCTATCGTCAATACCATTGTTTTTGCACTTCAATACTTGTTATTTCCTGTCTTTCTTTATCACTTTGTAATTTCAATTTTCGGATGGGTTAAAAGAAAGGAGGCTGATGCAGAGAAGTACGCGCCTAAACACAGATTTGCCTTGTTGGTTGCTGCGCATAACGAAGAACTGGTTATAGGCAATATTGTGAGAAACCTTAAAAATTTGGATTATCCAACAGATTTGTATGATGTATATGTTATTGCGGACAACTGTAATGACAATACTGCCAGAATTGCAAGGGAAAACGGGGCTATAGTGTATGAGAGATTTGACAATAAAAAAAGGGGCAAAGGCTATGCATTGCAATGGATGTTCAGAAAGCTCTTTGCCATGGAAAAAAGTTATGACGCAGTATGCGTCTTTGATGCGGACAACCTTGTATCGCCTAATTTTTTAAAGGAAATGAACAAACACCTCTGCATGGGGCATGAGGTAATACAGGGCTATCTTGACAGTAAAAACCCTTTGGATTCTTTGATATCAGGAAGTTATTCAATTACATACTGGTTAAATAACAGATTGTTTCAGCTTCCAAGATATTATCTGGGGTTGTCTTGCGCAATTGGGGGTACGGGTTTTACTGTTTCCACCAAAGTACTGAAGGAAATTGGATGGAATGCCACATGCCTTACTGAAGACCTGGAATTCACAATAAAACTTGTTTTGGCAGGGAAAAAGGCTTACTGGTCCCATAAGGCAGTTGTATATGATGAAAAACCCATAACCCTTGCCCAGTCCTGGAGACAGAGAAAGCGCTGGATGCAGGGACAGTCTGATTGTGCATGCAGATATCTGAAAAAACTCTTTGCAAAATTTATACGTGATAAGGATTTGATTGCATTCGACTGCGCGCTGTATCTTATTCAACCGTTAATCATAGTTATCAGCGGAGTTGGACTTTTTGCCAATTTTCTTAGATTTGTGCTTTTTACGGATTTAACGCAGGTGATAAGCGCCAATGGTTTCATTGCAGCTTTAACGCTCATAATAACAACCTACGTTGGCATAATATTTGTTTTTATGGACGGCAGGGCAAATATAAAGATTATTTTGTATTATATTTTGTTCCCATTTTACAACCTTACCTGGATACCCATTATAATTCAAGGTTTTATTGACAAAGATCAAAAAGAGTGGTCCCACACTCTGCATACGCGGTCAATGGATTTGGCTGATTTATTATAGGGTACATTTTATTCCATTTTATCCTAAGCTTTTTCAAGCTCCTTTATGCTGATTTCCCTTGTATGGACGGTATGAAACCAGTTTTTATTGTCTTTGCTCAAAAATCCTTGTATCGTGATTGGGACCCAGGTAAGGCAATATATGGGATACACGATGAACCCCAGGATGACTTTGAGATTGAATTTTTTCTCTATAAGTATTATAAAAGGACCATAGAAAAATTGAAGTATAACAAAAATATACCATATGCTTTCAGGGAATATAAATCTCAAAGTGTAAAAAGGCGATTCAGGATAAACTGTTTGTATCCACATCATTATTGTAATTATGCCGATAAGCACAAATCTGATTGGCTGAAATAAATACACTGCGCAATCAAAAGCCACAAGGTCCCCTTCTTTAAAAGCTTTTGAGAAGAGCGGCTTAAGGTAACGGCTTGCGCAATCTGCATGCCCCTGCATCCACCTTTTTCTTTGATTCCAGGATTGTTTCAGCGTAAGAGGCTTTTCGTCATATACTACCGCATTGTGGGCCCATGCAACTTTTTTGCCGTTTAACGCAAGCTTCATGGTAAATTCCAGGTCTTCAGTAAGGCAGGTTGCTCCCCAGCCAATTTCCTTCAGGAGCTCGATATCAATGCAAAATCCTGTCCCGGATAATCCGCAGCTTAAACCTAAGTAGTATCTCGGAAGTTGAAAGATTCTGTTTGAAAGCCAGAACGCTATGGAGTAAGAACAGGTTATCCACGAATCAAATGGATTTTTGCTGTCTATGTATCCCTGTACAACCTTGTGTCCTTTACATAACTGCTTGTTCATTTCAAGCAAAAAGTTGGAGGATACAAGGTTATCTGCATCAAATATGCTTACTGCATCATATTTTTTCTCCATATTGAAAATCTTTTCAAACATCCATTCAAGTGCGTATCCCTTGCCTCTTTCCTCGGAGTTTTGCCTTATGTACACTATTGCACCGTGTTTTTCGGCAATTTCCGCTGTTCTGTCGCTGCAGTTGTCAGCAATAACAAATACATCATATAGTTCCCTTGGGTAGTTTTGTCTAAAAAGGCTGTCAATGATATGAGGTATAACAATTTCTTCATTGTGCGCCGCAACAATAAGGGCAAAACGTTTTTTCGGAGGGTATTGTTCGGCTGAATTTTCTTTTCTTTTTATCCATCCAAATAATGATATACTGAAAAAATAGCACCCTGCAATAAAAACTAACACCTGGACTATTTGTGTTATGCGCATTACCAAGATATTTAGCTGTAACGTCATTTCGTTCCTCCATTAAACAATACTGAAAAAGATTCTATATTATTTTTGCCTTTGTAAGGAAAAATATTTATTATTATACTTAGTTAATAGCAAAAAATATATTTGTACTGATTTAACATAACCAGCGGGCGCAAAATACTGAAAGAAACGAAATGGGAAATATTCTCCCGCCGGAGTGTGTAAAGAGGCAGGGCGCGGGAAATAACCAAGAATTGGGGGATGAATAATGGCAAAAACATATTTTAATGATGCAATTGTGGGCAATTCATGCATGCTGGGGTGTATCAGCGAAAACGGTGAACTGGTAAGATTATTCTGGCCCAATATTGATTTTCCTCAACATATAGACAAAATGCTTACAGGAGTTTTTTTGACAGGTTATAAAAACAGCACAGTATGGCTGAATGAAAGTGAATTTAATAAACACCAGCAGTATATTGAGGATACCAATATAGTAAAAACTGTATTTGAAGATATCTGGAGGGGCTTAAAGATTGAACAACTGGATTTTGTCCTGCCGGACAAAGATATTTTTGTAAGGCATTACAACTTGGAAAATACAGGTGAGCAGGCAATTGAACCAGGATTTATCATATTTTCCTCAGGAATGTCAAACGGTTTTGACCGTGCAGGAATATTCTTTGATTTTGAAAATGAAGCTCTTGTGCATTACAGGCATGGCTACTATATTTCGCTTTCCGCCGACAGGGAAGTGTACCAATTTCAATTAGGAAACAATGCGTTTGAAAGCGCGAAATCCACGTGGCTTAACGGGTTTGATAATATTGGAATGATGAGTGATGGAGCTGTTTCCTGGAAACTGGACCCTATTTATAAAGGGGAAAAGAAAACATTTACCTTATATATTTGCGCATCTCATAGTCTAAAAGGAATTAAGGCCATAACAAAGTGTGCCAGAAACGGAGAGCCCTCAACATATTATGAGGCGACGAGAAATTATTGGATTAATTATCTGAAAGGAACAAAGAAAGTTTTGACAGGCGTAGATGAGATTGACAGCCTGTACAAACGCTCACTGCTGGTTTTTAAGCTTATGGCTGATAAAAAAAGCGGAGGACTTCTTGCGTCTCCCGAAGTGGATGAAGAATTTACAAGGTGCGGTAAATATGCTTACTGCTGGGGAAGGGATGCTGCGTTCATAACTGCGGCGCTGGATAAATGCGGTCTTGGTTCTGTTGTAGACAAGTTTTACGATTGGGTGTTAAATACACAGGACGAAAACGGTTCATGGCATCAGCGTTACTACATGGACGGCAATCTGGCTCCCTCCTGGGGATTGCAGATAGATGAAACCGGGACTCTTGTATGGGGGATGTTGAAACACTATGAGGTAACAAAAGATATAGCTTTTTTGGAAAAAATGTGGGAAAGTGCAAAAAGAGCGGTAGAGTTTATGATAAAGTTTATTGATGAGGAAACCGGTCTGCCTGGACCAAGTTATGACCTTTGGGAGGAGAGGTTCGGCGAACATGCGTATTCTTCCGCAGCAGTTTATGCCGGGATAAAGGCTGGGGCAAGAATTGCTGAAATACTTGGATTTTCACGGTATTATATTGACGATTGGAAATCAGCCGCTGAAAAAATAAAAACAGCGATTGTAAAAAACTTTTGGAAGGAAGAGGAAAAAAGGTTTATAAGAAGCGTGCGGGTAAAACTTAATCCATGGGAGGAAGAGCATACTGATAATAAAATTATGATAAAGGTTAATCCTAAAGGCTATTGCAAGGATGTTACCTCCGAAGACTGGACTGTTGATGTCAGCCTCCTCGGGATGGCGATACCTTTTGAAGTATTTGATGTTGAGGATCCAAGAATTGTAAATACTGTCAAAACTATTGAAGAACGCCTCATCTCACCGAAAGTTGGCGGACTCAAAAGATACGAGAACGACAAATACATTGGAGGGAATCCATGGATAATCACAACTCTGTGGGCTGCCCTGTATCATATTAAAAAGGGCGATTTCAGCAAAGCAAAGGATTATTTTGAATGGGCTGTAAAATCATGCACGAAGCTCAATCTGCTTCCGGAACAGGTTGATAAAGAAAGCGGGAAGCCGGCATGGGTTATACCCCTCACCTGGTCACATGCCATGTTCATACTTGTGCTGACAGAGTTGACCGAGAAAGGGGTATTGTGAAAAACATGCAGAATCAATAGGCATTCCTGCTGTGCCTGATTATGGTTATAGGGCTTATTCCATAGTTCAGTACCAGATTAAAAAACAAAATGATTTTTTTGGCAAGTGAAATCATAATTTATCCTCCTTACTTCAAGTTATGATATAATCATGATAAAGGTGACAATAATCGGGAGGGAAAATGGCAAGAGTTAAATCGGTTTTTATATGCCAGGAATGTGGTTACGAATCAAGCGGATGGCTTGGTAAATGTCCTGCATGTAACCAGTGGAATACTTTCATTGAGGAAGCAGTGGGCGGAAAGCCCGGAGGCAGGACCGATACCGGAAGGAAGAATGTTCCGGTGAGCATAAACGATATAGCTGTTGATAAAGAAAAGCGGTATTCCACAGGGATGAAGGAAATGGACAGAGTCCTTGGGGGAGGAGTTGTGAAAGGCTCCCTTGTACTTGTGGGCGGTGATCCGGGAATAGGCAAATCGACGCTCCTTCTTCAAGTTTGCAACATGATCGGGCTTGATTCAAAAATTTTATATATATCCGGAGAAGAATCCATTAAACAAATTAAAATAAGAGCTGACAGGCTTGGGGTAAAAAGAGCTGACTTGTTGATGGTGTCGGAGACAAATTTCGGTGTAATAGAGGAACTAATTGACAGCGTAAAACCCGGCCTGGTCATTATTGATTCCATACAAACCATCTTCAGGGATGACCTGACTTCCGCTCCTGGCAGCGTAAGCCAGGTCCGGGAAACAACAGCAGGCCTTATGCGGATTGCAAAAAGCACAGGCATAGCCGTGATGATTGTGGGACATGTTACAAAAGAAGGCGCCATTGCAGGTCCAAAAGTTTTGGAGCATATGGTTGATACGGTACTGTATTTTGAGGGAGAAAGACACTCAAGTTACAGGGTGCTGCGTTCCGTGAAAAACAGGTTTGGTTCGACCAATGAAATAGGCATTTTTGAAATGAGAGACATTGGACTTTGTGAGGTTGACAATCCTTCTGCGATGATGCTTTCCGGGATGCCTGAAGACGCTCCTGGATCCGTAGTTGTTTCCAGTGTTGAGGGAACAAGGCCCATGCTTGTTGAGGTACAGGCACTTGTATGTGCCACAAATTTCGGAATGCCCCGGAGAATGACGACCGGTGTTGATTATAACCGTGTTACTCTTTTGATGGCGGTGCTGGAAAAAAGGGTTGGCCTTCAGTTGTATAACCATGATGCATATGTCAATGTTGTCGGGGGGATGAAACTCGATGAGCCTGCCTGTGACCTGGGAATCACGGCCGCTATTGCTTCAAGCTTTAAGAATAGTCCCATATTGCCTGGCACTGTTGTAATAGGTGAGGTGGGATTAACGGGTGAAGTAAGAGCAGTCAGCCAGGTGGACAAAAGGATAATGGAAGCTTTAAGACTGGGATTTAAGAATTGTATAATTCCGGCGGGAAATATCAAAGTAGTAAGACAGATTAAAGGATTAGAGGGAATAAACATACAGCCTGTTGAAAACGTAAGAGAAGCGCTGGATGTACTTCTAAGTTAAGAAAAAAATACGGCTGCATTGGACAGGGCTCTGGACGATGCAGCTTATTTTTGCATTTATACATATCATGCTTACCGCAAGGTATATTTTCCGAGAACTTTTAGCCGTTCGTGCTCTTTTATTAAAATATCATAGAGATTTAAGTCAAGAGTATTGCAGATTGATGCCAGATAGAAAAGATTTCGCCCGATTTCCTTCTCAATAATGTCTCTGCAGTTATCACAGAGCTCGCCTTTCAGATGAGTTTCCATATGACTGCGTATTTCATCGAAATCAAGATTTTCATCGTAATTCTGCTTTTTGGCGTTAATTTCAATACAACCGCAATGCGTTACTGCTTTTACGATTGAACGGTTTATCCTGGCGTTCGAATCCTGGAATTTTGAAAGTTGGTCAATAATGCTTTTATTTCTTACGAGAAGCTCAAGTACAGTATATTGGAATTTATCCAACATCATATCCTTCAACATTGTTCACTCCCTGGCTGTAAATACTTATATTAATAGTTTCACAAAATTTCTGTCTGTTTATTAGCTCGTACAAGGATTTACAATATAGTTAAATCTTTGCTTGCACAGTTTAATTATAATTGCAGGGACATGTTTTTGTCAATTAAAAAAGATATTAAGGATGGTATAAATGTAAATAAATGGAATTTAAATTTTTCATTGACAGTTGGTATTTCTAATGGTAGAATGATTCTTTTTGACATTAAAGGATATTTGTAGTATACTAAAAAAGTAACTCAGCACTACTTGGCAGTATGTGGAGGAAATACCTATGTATAATGTAGGGGATAAAATTGTATATCCTATGCATGGAGCAGGCATAATTGAATCAATCGAAGAGAGGGAGATTCTCGGGCAAAAACAGAGCTATTACATATTAAAAATGCCTATAGGCGACATGAAGGTAATGATTCCGACGCAAAATGTTGACGGTATCGGAATAAGGAGTATTATCGGTTCGCAGGAAGTGGACAAGGTATTTGAAATATTGCAAGACAGGAATGTTAACGTAACAAGCAATTGGAACAAGCGTTACAGGGAAAATATGTCCAAGATTAAAAGCGGTGACATATTTGAAGTAGCGGATGTGGTTAGAGCCCTTATGCTGCGGGAAAAGAAAAAAGGTTTATCTACCGGTGAAAGAAAAATGCTGAGTAGTGCAAGACAAATTCTCATAAGTGAACTTGTTCTCGCAAAAGGTGTCAATCAACTGGAAATGGAGAAAACAATTGACGGTTTGCTGAAAACTTTGGCCTGATTTTTACTCTCATTCACGGGACTTAAAATCTATTCAAAACAATATACTATTAGTATGGGGGAGTCATATACCGTGTTGAATAGAGTTATAAAAATTTCTTTTGCCGCTGTTGGGGCGATAACCGGTTATACTTTGACGAGAACACTTTTTTATGTAAATGAGACCAATGCTTCTCAGGAAATCAAAATTGCTTTGTATTTATTCATTTCACTGGTTTCAGCTGTTATTTTCTACACCACGGGGAATAAGGTTATTGAATCAGTTATGGAATTATTTGACAAAGTTGAATCCGCCATTCAAAAAATGACCCTCTATGAGCTTGCAATAAGTTCAGTCGGACTAATAATCGGATTAATAGTAGCAAATCTGATTACAATACCCATAAATAAAGTGGACGTTATAGGTGTTCCGATTTCAATAGCCGTTAATATTTTATTTGGTTGTATAGGAATAGGGCTTGCTATAGGTAAAAGAAACGAAGATTTATTTGAGGTTTTCAAAAATAAAGGTGGATTTTCCAAAAACTCAAAAGGCTCACCGGGGCCCAAAGTGCTTGATACAAGTGTTATCATTGACGGAAGAATAGTAGATATATGCAGAAGCGGTTTTATTGAAGGCGAACTTATTATTCCCGGTTTTGTGCTGGAGGAGCTCAGGCGCATTGCGGATTCCTCCGATGTGTTAAAAAGAAATAAAGGAAGAAGAGGGCTTGATGTTTTAAACATATTACAGAAGGAACTCAAACATCCGATAAGAATTGAAAATATTACGATCGATGAGGGAGAAGAGGTTGACAGTGCACTTTTAAAGTTTGCCAAGAGGCTTGGCGGAAAAGTTCTCACCATAGACTATAATCTGAACAAGGTTGCCAGTCTGCAGGATGTCACGGTTTTAAACATAAACGAACTTGCTAACGCGGTAAAGCCTATTGCTCTTCCAGGTGAAGAGATGACTGTGCAGGTAATAAAGGACGGCAGGGAAAATGGCCAGGGTGTAGCATACCTGGATGACGGAACAATGATAGTTGTCGACGGAGGCAAAAAACACATAGGCGAAAGCATAAGTGTAATGGTGACAAGTGTGCTGCAGACTGCAGCGGGAAGAATGATTTTTGCAAAACCCAAGTGCAGCGTTAACAAGATATTGTAGCCTACTGCATTTGTTTTTTTGCATATTGTCCTGATAATGTAAGGTTTTATAAGATACAGGGCTGTTGACTTGTGTTGAAGTTAACAGCCCTGAGTTTTCTGCGAAACCTTATGCCTTATATACAGGGTAGGAAAACATGTAACTGCCTGAGCCCAGTTCAAGCTTTACTCCTGAATCAGTTTCTTCACAGCTGCTGATGCCTTCAGCTTCGCAGGCGGCTTTCCCGTTTTCTTTTACCTCGTCAAACTTTGCATAGGGCAACTTTACTGTTGCAGTTGTATTCGGAGGAATGCTGACAATTAGCTCCATGTTGTCTTCTTTCCATGTCCAGGCAGATTTTATTTCCCCGTACATGGACTTAAGCGATGCTTCTGCGAAAGACAGGGACCTGTCAGGTTGCGGACTTATATAAATGTGTTTGTATCCCGGTTTTTCCTCATCAGTATCAATTCCTGCCACAACTCTGTAAAGCCATTCTCCTATCGAGCCGTAAGCGTAGTGATTGAAAGAATTCATATCTTCGCTCCAGAAAGAACCGTCCTCTTTAATCCCATCCCAGTGTTCCCATATGGTAGTTGCTCCTTTGGTTATCTGGTACAGCCATGAAGGATAGTCTTTTTGCAAAAGAAGCTTGTAAGCGATATCATTATATCCATATCTGCTTAAAACCGGACATAGATAGGGAGTACCAACAAAGCCCGTGTTAAGGTGGTAATTATTTTCTTCAAGATATTCAACCAGCGTCTTAATAGCCCTTTCCCTGTCTTTTTCTTCCAATAAGTCAAACATCAGTGCAAGAACATGGGCTGTCTGCGTGGGCGAAGCAATACGTCCGTTTGGCGTGACAAATTCCTTCCTGAAGGCTTCAAGAATTCTGAAATAAAGCTCTTCATACTTTTTTGCGTCCTCTTCCTTTCCAAGTATTTTGGCAGCCTTTACGACAAGTGATGTTGAATACGCGTAGAAGGCCGTTGCGATATATTCTTTTGATGTTGCCCCAATATAGCTGCCCTCTTTTGAATCAAGCGCAAGCCAATCTCCGAAATGAAAACCTGTATTCCAAAGATATTCATCCGGTCCCTGATTTCTTATATACTCAACCCAGGATTTCATACTTTCATACTGCTCTTCGAGTATTTTCTTATCACCATAACAGAGGTATATGGTCCAGGGGCAGATTGTTGCCGCATCTCCCCAGGCGGAGGCTGAATGGGAATTTTCGTTCAGGATATTGGGAATAACATATGGCACGCCGCCGTTATCCAGTTGGTCTGCTTTCAAGTCCCTTAACCATTTTGTAAAAAAGAGAGCCGTATTCATATTAAAACAGGCGGTACGGATAAATACTTGCGCGTCGCCGGTCCATCCAAGCCTCTCATCCCTCTGCGGGCAGTCGGTAGGTACATCGAGGAAATTACCTTTCTGTCCCCACAAAATGTTATGTTGAAGTTGGTTGACCAATTCGTCCGAACATTTGAAGCTGCCGGTTTGCTCCATATCAGAATGGATTACAACACCGGTAAAGTTATCAAGCGACAGTTTGCCGGGATACCCTTCAACTTTGGCAAATCTGAATCCCTGGAATGTGAAATGGGGCTCAAAAACTTCCTGCCCCCGGCCTTTTAAAATGTATTGTATCGTTTGTTTGGCTTTCCTTAAGTTTTTCGTGTAGAAGTTGCCTTCTTTATCCAATACTTCCGCATGCTTGATGGTGACAACCGTTCCTGATTTGCCTTCCACAGTAAAACGCAGCCAGCCGACCATATTTTGTCCCATATCCAGCACTGTTTCGCCTGAAGGTGTGGCTATGATTGCCACCGGTTTTATCTCCTCTATTTTTCTTACAGGCTCGTTGACCTGTGCCACCAATATATTCTTAGGCTTATCAAGCACCTTTACGCCGTGCCATTTGCTGTCGTCAAAATCATTCGTGCACCAACCCTCTTTTTCAAGCCTGGCATCATATATTTCGCCATGATATATTTCCGACATGAGAATCGGTCCTGTCGATGCTTTCCAATCTTTATCCGTGACAATAACTTCTTCTTTTCCGTCTTCATAAGTAATATGCATTTGCAAAAGTGCGGCTAATTTGTCGCCGAATATGTTTTTGCTTCCTTCCCATGCAAGATTTCCTTTATACCAACCATTGCCCAATATGATACCGATTGTGTTTTCCCCGTTTGATAACATTGGGGTGATATCATAGGTCTGATACTGAAGCCGCTTATTGTAACTGGTCCAGCCGGGGGTGAACAGCAGGTCGCCCACTCTTGCTTCATTCAGGTAGAGTTCATACAAACCCAGGCTTGTTGCATAAATTCTTGCGCTTTTAACTTTGCCGTTAACTTTAAATGTTTTTCTCAACATTGGGCAGGCTTCCGAATCCTGGCTTTCAACGCCAAAGTCCGGTGTAATGAAGTCCGCTTTCCATTCGGAAACGTTCAACAACCCCATTTCCCAGAAAGCTGGTTCGCTCCAGTCAGAAACGTTGCCTTTGTTATCCCATATTTTTACTCTGTAATAATAGCGTGTTCTTGACTTTAAGGTACTCCCTTTA
Source organism: Clostridiaceae bacterium (assembly GCA_012840535.1). Taxonomy (GTDB): domain Bacteria; phylum Bacillota; class Clostridia; order Acetivibrionales; family DUMB01; genus DULF01. Next base: position 6,570 of record DULF01000047.1, on the reverse strand, counting down.
TATTCAATATGTATGGACTGGTCAGTGTTTATTTTCCCGGAATCCCACACAATATCCGTGAAGGTATTGTCATTACGAGATACTTGAACGTGATATGCTGTCTGTATGACACCCCTTAAGTCTGACTTTATTTTCCAGCTCAATCTTGGCCTCATCACGTCTATTCCTAAAGGATTAACCTTATACTCGCATCTTAGGTCAGTAACTGCAAGCATTTCTTCCACCCCGTTTTGATATTTTTGAAAAGAAATAGTAATTGTGCTTAAAATATAAATATAACACATCTGTATGAAATTTCTATGGTGCTATGTGCTTTATTCATGGGGGTATTTTTTAAAAATATCAGCAATTTTATTTTAAGGGCAGGAATATTATGTTATAATCATAACCGTAATGCCAAGAATAAATAATTTTGGAGGATATTGTGAAAAAGTTGCCTGATTTATTTGTTAGCTCAGTTATTGTTGCGGCGGGTAAAGGTACCCGCATGAATATGGATATAAACAAGCAATATCTGGAAATATGCGGCATACCGGTTCTGGCAAGAACTCTTCAGGTTTTTGAGGATTGCCGTTTTATTAATGAAATTGTGCTTGTTGTGAATGAATATGAAATATTGTATTGCAAGCAAAACATCATAGACGAGTATGGTTTTACAAAAGTCAAAACCCTGGTGGCAGGCGGGCTTGAAAGGCAGGATTCCGTGTACAATGGCCTGCTGGAGGTTGATAAAAGTTGCGATATAGTGCTTATTCACGATGGAGCAAGGCCGTTTGCCGGGGAGAAAAATATTATTGACAGCATATATGCAGCATATGAATTTGGCGCATCCTGTGTCGCCGTGCCTGTAAAGGACACGGTAAAACGCTCGGACAAAGACGGCTTTGTTGTTGAAACTCTTGACAGAAGTGCCCTTTGGTTAATTCAGACTCCACAGACCTTTAAATACGGGTTAATCCTGGACGCCCATAAAAAAGCGCTGGAAGATGGTTTTATAGGTACTGATGATGCTTCATTGGTTGAACGTTTAGGACATAAGCCAAAACTGGTGATGGGCGGATACGACAACATAAAAATTACTACGAGGGAAGACATACCGGTGGCGGAAGCAATTCTAAACTGTAGATAAGGAGAGTAAATCAATGATCAAAGTAAAAGGGCTGACAAAAAAGTTTGGAGATTTTACGGCTGTTAACCACATCAGCTTTGAAGTAAACGATGGAGAGATTTTCGGATTGCTCGGCGAAAACGGAGCAGGGAAAACCACGACCCTGCGAATGTTGGCAACTATGCTTAAGCCAACTGAGGGAACCGCAGAGATGGGAGATTTTGACATCCTAAAAGAACCTGCGAAGGTGAGAGCGAGCATAGGAATACTCTTTGGTGGTGAAAGCGGACTATATGACAGGCTTACCGCCGTTGAGAACATTACATATTTTGCCGAGCTTAATGATATGGACAAAGAGAGTATAAAGGAAAGAGTGAATTACCTGGTAAAGGCCTTTGGCATGGAGGAATACGCCAACCGCAGGGCTTCGAAACTATCAAAAGGTATGAAGCAGAAAGTGGCTTTTGCGCGTGCTATTGTACATAATCCTGATATAATGCTTTTTGACGAGCCTACCTCAGGCCTTGATGTGAGTGCAATAAGAGGAGTACATGAATTTATTCGTGAGTGTAAAAGACAAGGGAAAACGATTGTATTATCGAGCCATTCCATGAGCGAGGTTGAGAAGTTGTGTGACAGAATTGGAATAATTCATAAAGGAAATCTTGTAGATACCGGCACAATTGAAGAATTTAAAGAAAAATACAATAATCCCAACCTCGAGGAAATATTCGTGAGATTGGTAGGTGGAAAGCATGAACATTAAGCATGTCTGGATAGTATTTAAAAAAGAGGTTAAAGATATTGCCAGGGATAAAAAGACTTTAATAACAAGTTTGTTGGTACCGATGATAATAATACCCTTAATGAATATATTGGTTGGCGGCGGAGTGCAAAAAATGCAGAGGGATATTACTGAAAACATTTCCATTGCGCTTTCTGAGAATTCCAGGACGGATGAGATAAAAGAATTGATACAAAACGACATTTTGGGGAATTGGCCTAATATAAAGCTTATAGATGTTGACGATCCGATTGAAGCCATAAGACAGGAAGTGATAAGTGCTGTACTTGATTTTGAAAAGGACTACAAAGAGAAAATGGAGTCTGGCAAGCCATTTACAATTAATATTATCTATGACAGGATGAAGCTGAAGTCTGAGGCAAGCCTGCAAATGTTAAGCCAGGCTATAGGAGAATTTAATGCCAGGGTTGTGAGAGAAAGGCTTACAGCATTGAATATCAACCCTGAAATTCTTGAACCGGCAAGGATAGAGCATACTGATGTTGCAGATGAAAACAAGTCAAGCAATCCTATACTTATAATGACACTCCCATTTATGTTGGGGCTTTTGGTGGTAGTAGGCGGAATTCCTGCCGCTACTGACCTGGTGGCAGGGGAAAAGGAGAGGAATACATTTGAACCCCTGCTTACAACAAAGCCGGACAGGGCATCAATTTTGCTGGGAAAATATTTCACTGTTACTTTGTTTTCCTTTGTCAGCGTTGTTTCAATAATCATCGGATTCGCTATCGGATACATGATTAACCCGAATTCCCTGACGATGGGAACAGGAACGGAAATTACCGGATTTAATATTCCGACTCCGGCACTCGTGCTTGCAATATTGATAGCCATAGCTCTTGGCATGACCTTTGCAGGAATACAAATCGCCTTGAGTACATATGCTAGGTCATTTAAGGAAGCTCAGACTTATCTTTCTTTCCTTATGATTGCTGCAATGATTCCCGGTTATGCTACAATGTTCACCCAACCGGCGGACATTCAGTTGGTTATGTATTTTATACCGGTTATCAATACCATATCAGCCTTTAAAATGGTTTTAAGCGGGACAATTAATTATACAAACCTTTTAGCAGCATTGCTATCGTCAGTAGTATATGTGGCACTTACATTGACGCTTGCAACGTCAATGTTCAATAAGGAAAAGGCGCTTTTCAGAAGCTGAACCGGAAGGAATAAGAAGGTGGAATGAAATCACGGGGACGGAAGGCAGACCGTCCCCTTAAACACGAAGAGCAATAATGCTAAATATATTGTTCAATGAGGCGGGTCATACCTATTCAAACCACGGTCACGCAGCTAAACACCTGTATTCCGTTACCCTTGCCGAATTCAGTAAGGCCTTCGCCGGTAGTGGCGGTTATTCCTATGCAGTTTTCAGGCAAATCCAGCAGTTCAGATATGCTTTTCCTGATTTCAGGTATTTTTGGAGTGATTTTTGGCACAAGGCATTCTATGGATATGGAAATATGTACAATCTTGCTGCCCTCTAAGTATTTCAACGCTTCGCGCAAATATTCCCTGCTGTCCGTTATTCCCTGCTCAAGGCACATTTTGTCGCTTATTTCTCCCAATATATTGACGCAGGTAACTCCTGAGATTGCATTCGTTAAGGAATGGAGCACCACATCAGCATCACTGTTGCCCTGAAGCGGAGGATAGCCTTCAAACACCACTCCTCCTAAGATGAGCTTTTTTTCTTTATTTTCAAAGTCGAACTTATGGCTGTCCTGGCCTATTCCAACCTTCATCGCCTACCAGCCCCCCGCAATTTATTGTTAACGTATTTAATTATATAGTATGCATATACCACAGGCAACTATGTTGGATTATGGCTAAAAGCGCAGTACTATGCTTTGAAGTATTAAAATAATATTTATCTGAATGTAAATCTTCATAAAATCTCCATAAAAATATGTTAAATTGAATAATGATTTAGCAATGTTACAGCGTTAGGCGAAAAAAGCTTATTGAGGAAAAAAAGAGGTGTGGTATGGAACGAAGAATAATGCGCAAAATCCTCCGGATAGAGGGTATGGCCTGTACAAGCTGTGTAATGAGGATAGAGAACGCTCTTAAAAAACTAAACGGCATAGTGGAAGTAAAAGCGATTTACAGCAGTTCCAATGTTTACATTACTTATGACGCAAATGCAATACGGTTGGAACAAATTATTAAAACATTAGAAGAGATGGATTATACAGTAATAAATAAGCCGGGCAGCGAAACGAACAAGCCAGGCAGCGAAACTATTTCAAAAACAAAAGAAAATGAAGCCAAAAAAGATAGAATGTCAATAAGCCAGTTTCTTGGCATAGGGATTATATTGCTGGCTCTCTATCTTATCATTAAAAACACTGTTGGTTTTAACTTTATACCGGAGATTAACCAATCAATGGGGTATGGTGTACTTTTTGTTGTCGGACTTATTACTTCAATGCACTGTATTGCAATGTGCGGGGGAATCAACCTGTCCCAGTGCGTTTCATACAAGATTGACAACGGAAACCCCGGCAAGATTTCGAAGCTGAAACCAAGTTTGCTCTATAACAGCGGCAGGATAATATCCTATACCGTTATCGGAGGCACAGTAGGAGCATTAGGTTCCATCATTAGTTTTTCCGGGGCTGCCAAGGGAATTGTTGCAATTATATCCGGCTTGTTCATGATAATTATGGGACTAAATATGCTTAATATATTTCCCTGGCTTAGGAAGCTGAACCCCAAGATGCCCAAGATATTTGGCAGCAAGCTTTACAATAACAATGGAAGATATGGACCTTTTTTTGTTGGACTGTTCAATGGTTTAATGCCGTGCGGGCCGCTTCAGGCCATGCAGATTTATGCGCTGGGTACCGGAAGTATTGTGGCAGGAGCATTGTCCATGTTTTTCTTTAGCATGGGTACAGTGCCTTTGATGTTCGGTCTGGGCGCACTCAGTTCCATATTGACCGGAAAATTTACTCATAAGATGATAAAAGTAAGCGCCGTACTGGTTATAGTGCTTGGAATAGCCATGGCTAACAGAGGCCTGGCATTGTCAGGCTTTTCATTGCCTTCCATACCGTTTGGTTCAGACAGCGGCGCTAAAAGCGGCAATATTGCAACAATAAAAGATTGTGTCCAGATTGTAACTACAAATCTGCAGCCAGGGAGGTATGAACCGGTAACGGTTCAAAAAGGCATACCTGTAAGGTGGATCATAAAGGCTCGGAAAAGCGACATAAATGGCTGTAATAATGAAATAATAATACCAAAATTCAATAAAGTAAAAAAGCTTGAGCCAGGAGACAATATTATAGAATTCACTCCGGAACAAACCGGGATATTTGCGTATAGCTGTTGGATGGGCATGATAAGGAGCAAAATAACTGTAGTTGATGATATTAATAACGTTGATGCATCAGGCTCAAATGGGGGACTTCAAAAATCCGGATACAAAATACCTACTGACAAAGTTGCAATTGCCAGAATAGAAGACGGGAAACAGATTGTTGAAATAAACATGGAAGAGGACAGGTTTTCCCCGGCAGTAGTGGTAATGCAGAGGGGAATAGAAACAACATGGAACATTAACGCTGTTAAATTAAATGACAGCAACAGCATACTTATATTTCCCAAGTATTATGCACAAATCAGAATGCAGGAGGGGGAGAATAAATTATTTTTAATACCTGACGGCGATTTTGATTTTGCTGCTTTCGATAACACATTTTATGGCTATGTAAAGGTTGTTGATGATATAAACCAAATTGACATTGATGCAATTAAGGAAGAAGTAATCAAATATGTTCCGACCATACAGGAATCTGTAGATACCAGCGGGTTGCCTTCCTGCCATTGACGGTACGTATATACTGACATTTATGCTAACTAATGAGAGGTGAATTGTAATGAATAAAGAAATTGTTAAGATAGGCGGCATGACCTGCGCAGCATGTGCTAGCAGAATTGAAAAAGTATTGGGCAAAAAAGAAGGAGTATTACGTGTTTCTGTAAACTTTGCCACGGAAAAGGCAACCGTAGAATATGACCCTCAGAAAACCAGATTCTCCGAAATAAAGCAGGTCATTGAAAAAATAGGATATGAGGTTATAAATATTGAGAAAAAAGCTGCTGTTGACGAGGATAAGCTGCGCAAGGAGAAAGAGATACGCACGCTTTGGAGAAAATTCATCATAGCGGCAATATTCACCGCGCCTCTGTTATACCTTGCAATGGTGCCGATGATTTCGTGGCTGCCATTCCCTATACCCGGCTTCCTTGAGCCCATGCATTTTCCTTTGAGATACGCGCTTACCCAACTGGCATTGGTTATACCGGTAATCATAGCCGGAAACAAATTCTACACAGTCGGATATAAAGCGCTTATCCAAAGGAGCCCTAACATGGACTCCCTTATAGCAATAGGTACGACAGCGGCGGTTATCTATAGCTTATATTCGACCTATCAGATATCGATTGACAATACTCACGCTGTTGAAGGACTGTATTTTGAAACGGCCGGAGTTATAATTACACTGATACTGCTTATGAATAACATGCGTAAAAAAATACTGGTTGTGGACGATGAAGCGAAAATAGTGGAGATTGTAAAATCATACTTTGAAAACAGCGGATATTCGGTATGTGAAGCATATAACGGCAAAGAAGCGCT
>DULF01000046.1 GCA_012840535.1 Clostridiaceae bacterium | reverse complement strand
GTAACTTTCCCCGCATATAATTCTCCAAGCTTTTCAATATCCATGCAAAACAGCTGTGAATTAATTGCATGTATTCCAATTTCTATTAAATCGGGATAGATTAGCTCAATGTTTCCATCCGAATGAAAAAATACAAATTTGCCTTTTTTATGGAGAATATCGCAATAATCCTTATAAAGTGGTTTGAAGAATTCTCTCCAGAGCTCAGGAGAAATCAGCAATGTCTTTTGAGTTCCCCAGTCATCCAAAAAAGTAACACCATCAACATCAGTATTTGCCCACATTTCCATTTCTTTTAAATAGAATTCATGGAGCATATCACGCAGTTTATAAATTTCTTTGACCCCGTAGGCCAGATCCATAAAAATGTTTTCGGTTCCCCTTAAAAACTGCATCCTCTCAAATGGACGGGTCTCTGTATTTGCAAGCATGAATTTATCAGACTGGGCACAGCTTCTGTTGACCTCCGACATGTCAGCTTCTTCAAGCAGTTCCCACGGTAGTTTGTATGTATCAAGGGCTGACCACTCTGCAAGAGGAAATTCTTTTACTTCACCTATAACACCATCTTCTCCCACATGCCATACCGATCCCCATGCATCAACGTATACTCCCTTTCTTGACGGATTTCCTCTGCATTTCTTTCCATATCCGTATTTATATACCGGAGTTGCAATGTCATTTGGATACTTTCTTAGGACTTCATCCAGTTCCCTCTTTCTGAACATATTTACTCCCGGCAATGTCCATAAATGCCGAGGTATTACATCAACTTCTTCCTGTTTTAGCACTTTTGTAACTCGTTCTCTTGAATTCATAGGTACTCCTTTCAGAAATCTTTCTAGAAATATATTTTGTCTGTACCTATATTTTAATATTGCCAGGCTGTTATAGGTTTCAAAAAAATGCTGCCGTTTTACAAAAAAATACCCTTTATATTGTTAATTACTCTCTATCTGGTTGTTTTATTGCCAATCGGCGATTTATTCCATTAAATACCCACCGCTGCTTCTGAATTTACCGGGAGATATGCCAAAGAATTTTTTAAACTGGGAGCAGAAATAATGCTCACTGCTAAATCCTGTTTCTGCTGCTATTTGAGCTATGCTTTTATTGGAACACAGAATTAACTTCTGAGCTTTTCTTAAACGAATTTCATTGAGATATTTATTTATTGTCATTCCGGTGTGTTTTTTGAATAACCTCGACAAATAACTATAACTCAAATGTACAGCATTTGATATGTCTTTTACGTTAATGTCCTTGCAACAGCTCTCATCAATAATCCTAATAACATTATCAACTATTTGGTTTTCCAGAAAGGCGCTGTCAAATTCACGCTCGGTTTTTAACATGTCCTGCGTGTATTTTTTTGAGATAGCTATAATTATCCTGCAGAATAGAATCTGTAATTCCAAAACAGAGCAACCCTTTTGAGCTGCTTTCAAGATTTCCATCATGGAATCCAGCACGCTTCCGTCATCTTTTACAGGACGGGAGTGGGCATACAAAAGGATTTTGCTGATTTTATCAAACTCTGAAGTTATATAACCTGATTTTTCAATTCCTTTATCATTGTCAATAAATTCCCATCTGAGTGCAAATCCTGTATGCGAGCCCCCGGCATCGTGCCTGTGCGAGTGTAGTAATCCCGGGGGCATTATGTAAAAGTTGCCTTGCGAAATTTTGTATTCTACATTGTTTATTGTTGTATATACACTACCTTCAATAACATAATGAAACTCAAAAAAAGAGTGCATGTGCTTCTTGACTTTCCATTCAGGACCTACATTCATAAAATGTATGCCAAGAATTCTTAGCTGCGTGCGGTTAATGCATATATCTTTATAAACAATGTCATATAAAGAATTAAACTGTTCTCTCAATTCCAAAAAGCTCTTTTCAAATCCTTCCTCTTGCATACAAAAATAAGCCCCCAAGTAATTTATACAAAGTGCAAAATATTACAAACTATAGCTGCTTTTGTGTTATTAACCCGGCATAATACCGCAATCATTCTATCACAGTAGCAAGGGAATTAAAAGAGCCTGTCTTGGAATATCTTTTTTATAAACCTTTTAAGTAAATCTGCCTACAAATCCTCACCGGCATGGCTCATGGCTTCTTTTAGTTTGCTGATATAATACCTGTAATTCTCCAGCGATGTAGAAGGCGCCACCTGGTGATCACAACCGGGTATGTACCCACCCTGGCGGATAACCGGCAAAATTCTCTCGAATTCTCTGTCAATAGCTTCCTTTCCTTCTGCAATGCACAGCTTGTTAAAACCTCCGATGAACTTGAGGTTTGGAAACTCCTTTCTCACCGCAACTATATCCATTCCTGCATTCACGTCCATTGGCAGAAAACCATCAACACCAGCTTCAATAAAATTGGGAATGAGCTTTTTAAAATCCCCATCTGTATCTACAAATACATGCCTTACGCCCTTGCTTTTTAAAACTGGTATGAGCTTTTTATAGTAACTGCCGACAAATTCATCAAATAATTCAGGTGAAAGCATGGGACCGTTTTTACCGCTTAAGTCCTCCATTATATATAAAACATCGGCAGGAATTATATCCATGATTTTTATAAGCTTATCCAGGTAAATCTCGAGAATGAACGTATTAATATCATGTATCAATTCGGGCTGGTCGTAAAATGCAAACAAATGGGGTTCAATACCCATAAGCTCCCGGGGCGTCCAGAAGAATCCTTCGATATTCATCCTTACAGAGTATTCTCCTTTTTGGTGCCCCTCCCTCAACGAACCGTATACTTTCTCAATAATTTCGTCCGTATAATATTTGGCAAGCTCCCTCTCGCCGTCTTCCTTCAGCCTTTCCCAGTCATCCTCACAGGTTACGGCATATCTGTAATCTTCAACAAGATTGTTTTGTTTATAACACTTTATCAGTTTCCCTGTATAATCTCTCTTTATAACATAATCGCTTGTTTCTTCAATGACTTCTTCGTTAAATCTTCTAAAAGGAAGTATGAAGCTGACTCTGCGTACCGGATCGAATCCCATGTACTTTTCGTACTTTAATATTCCCTCTCCCCAGGAAACATTAAAGTATTTCTTCAAACGCTCATCTTCCGGATTGTCGTTATTTGCCAGACCAAATGCATTATCCGCAATCTCCTGCGGGAGCCCTTCTTTTACAAACCTTTCAATTGTCAGTGTCCATGGGAAAAAAGTCTCTTCAACCGACCCTCTCTCATCGGGTTTCAAAAATGACAAGGTTGCATGTTCTCTTTCCCTGTTTGTCATATAAACCACCTAACCTCCTTATACATAACCTGCTACACACATGATAGCACTTTACATAAAAGGAGATTAGTAAAAAAATTTGCAATATTAGTATAATTCACACTTCCTTTTAAATTCGCTCGGAGAACAACCCGCAAGGGATTTGAAGAGCCTTGAAAAATAATTCAGATCATTTATCCCAACCATCCCTGCCACCTGTGTTATTGTAAGGTTTTTTTCTTTCAGCAATGCGCATGCCCTTGATATGCGGACCCTGTTTATATATTCCACGGGAGTGATACCGGTTACCTCTTTAAACAATTTACGGAAATAATTGGGGCTTAAGAACACTTTTGAAGCAATTTCCTCCACTTTTAATTCACTTTCAATATGATTTTCAATATACTGAAGGGCTTCAGCCAGAATATCCCTTTTGCCGCTGTATATTGCTTTACTGCCAGTCTTCTGTTTTTCCCAGGTCCTGCCCAGTTGGCAGAGAAAATTTATAAGGTATGATTTTTGCATAAGCTCAAAGCCTGGCTTCTTATTTTCCTGTTCCTCAAGCATGTTTTTAAGGATAGTTTCCAGCGATGCCGCTTCTGACGGCTCAAGGTGCAAAACTTCCTGCTGCCTTGATTCCGACCGGTAGAAAGGTTCAACAATAAGCAAATCAAACACGCTTTTTACATTTTTCAGCCTGTTCCAGTCTTCTGCCAGTGCTTCGGGGTAAAAAAGGCAGTTGTAAATAACCGTTTTTGCACTTATTCTATAAGAATGCTCCTCATGAGGAGTAATTACAATGACATCACCCGGGATAAGCTTTACATTTGAACCACGATAAGTATGCATACAGGAGCCGTACGCTATAAAAGCTATTTCTATGAACTCATGCCTGTGAGTCTCTACGTGCCTGTTATCAGACCAACACATTACTTTTATAAAGTTGTCGGCTGGATTTGGCCACGTTATATAACCGTCGGCAATACCTTTATTACTCATAATTTCCCTCAAATCCCCGCTCTGCTCTGCCTTTGTGAAAGCATATACGCAATCTCCTGCAGTCTTATGCCTGCATACCGGAAGAAATCTTTATAGGATTGGCAGTAATAATTCAGAACGGGTTTGCCGTCAACAAAGGGCTCTCTCGTTCTTCGACAACCTCCCCTGCATAAACCGTAAAATTTACATTCACGGCACGAAGGATCGATATATCTGGACACCTCTGTAAATTCCTTTGCCTTTTCACTTTGTTGCAGCTCGGCAAAACTGCTTTCCTTAATGTTTCCCAGAAGCCATTTGTCAATAACATAAAAGTCACAGGGATACACTCCCCCGTCCGCCTCAACCACAAAGTATGCTGTACACACACCGGACATACCGCAAGCTTCAGGCGGGTATCCCAAAAGCATCCCGACAAGATTGTCAAAGTATCTTACACTGACAATATTGCCGTTCATTATATCTTTATACCATTCATCAAAAAGATTCCTGAGGAAATATGAATATCTTTCAGGCGTGAGGGAATATTCGTGCCCGCCGGGCTTTTCATCCAAAGGGTCAAGGCACTGGATGAACTGCAGATACTTAAAATTGTGCTTTTTAAAAAAGCTGTAAACCTTTTTTGCATGTCTTGCAGTATAAGAATTAACCACACAAAGTATATTGTACTCAACATGATGCTTATTTAATAGATTAATGGTGTTCATAACCTTGTTAAATGTTCCTTTTCCCTCAGGGTTCAGCCTAAAGGGATCATGGATATCCTTAGGTCCGTCCAGTGAAATACCTACAAGGAATTGATTGTCTGCAAGGAATTTTGCCCAGTCTTCATCAATGACAATACCGTTCGTCTGCAGTGCGTAATTTACTTTAACATTGTTAACATTATATTTTTTCACAAGCTCAACCGTTCTTCTGAAATAGTCAAGCCCCGCAAGAGTAGGTTCTCCACCCTGGAAGGCAAGGGTGCAAATGCTGTCTGCATATTCCATGGCTTTCTTGATAAGTACTTCCTGTGTTTCTGCATTCATAATCCCATACGATGCTGTCATCCTGTTTTCAGCAAGTGAATGATAGAAACAGTATTTGCACCGCAGGTTGCACAAGCTGGAAGCCGGTTTAATTAAAAGACTGATTGGCGGCATACTATGCTCCTTCGTTTGTATATTCTAGTTTTACCTCAGTATTCAGCTAATAAATACATATTACCACAAATTCTGGCCAAGGGACACCCCTGCTTTTTTGTGCAATTCCATATTTTTTGCATAAATCAAGGGGCCAACACTGGTTTATTTTATATTATACAGAGCTGCCCCTTTTTGTTTTTTACTTATTGTGCAGGAATGTACCCATCCGTCAACCGTCATCATCCTTGTCATACAACGCTATTATATAAGGGTAGTCAGGGTCATAACGAGTCAGCATTTTTGCATTTTTTACCCTTCCGATAGGTCTCCTGTTTTTACCCTCTATATTATTTACTTTATCTCCTATGTCTTCCGCACATTTACGCGCATACTCCTTAAGCTCATTCACAATTTGAGGATATGAATCATAGAGGTTTACACTCTCACCTATATCTTCTTTCAAGTTGTAAAGCTCGTTTACTACACGGTCACGTTTCCTGAAATGCAATTTCCACTGATTTACCCTGACTGCCTCAAGGCTTCCAGCAAAATAATACAGCATGGAATTTCTTTCGTACTCTTTATTACTATCTTCAAACAATAAAGGTGTCATATCGACGCTGTCAATTACCTTGTCTTCCGGCAGTTCCTGGCCGCAAAGGGACGCAAATGTTGCAAGAAAATCAATATTTGAAGCTATGCTTTCACATCGTATCCCTTCCTTTATTTTACCTTTCCAGTGCATGATACAAGGTACTCTCATTCCACCTTCGTAGGTGTATCCCTTTATACCACGCAAAGGTTTGTTGCTTGCTCCGTGATCAGCTCGGGAGCCATTGTCGGATGTAAAAATCACCAGAGTATTTTCATATATCTCCTGCCTTTTAAGCTCATTCATTATAACAGAAAGAGCCCAATCAACAGCTGCAACACATGCTCCGTAATCCCCGTTTTCTGATTCATCAACAAAACGCTGAGGCGCATATAGAGGAAGATGAACCTGAAGGGGCGCAAAATACAGGAAAAACCTTCTGTCTTTATTTTTCCGGATAAACCTTACAGCCTGTTCCACATATCTTTCGATTAATGCCGCTTGATCCGGTTGCTCTTCAATAACTTCATCATCTACCATCAAAGGAAGCGGAGGATACTTTTTATCCAGTTCTTCCTGGGTACCCCATTTGCGGCGTTGCCTTCCCATGTCATTACTGTATGGAAGACCGTAAAAGTAGTCAAATCCATGATTCAGTGGCAGAAATTCCTTTTGGTCTCCACAATGCCATTTACCGATAATCATAGTTGTATAACCTACATTTTTAAGCATCTTGGGTATTGTATACTCCTGCGGATTAAGTCCAACAGCTTGCCCCGGCTTTAACACAATTTCTCCGTCAAAATCTTCAAATCCAATCCTGTGTGGATAACAACCTGTCATTAAAGCTCCGCGGGATGGGGAACATACAGGTGAAGCAGCGTAAAAATCGGTAAAAAGCATCCCGCCTTTTGCCAATGCGTCTATATTGGGTGTTTTGTTAACGGAAGAACCATAACAGCCGAGATCTCCATAGCCTAGATCATCACAATTTATTAAAACAATATTAGGCTTTTCAGCGTTCATAGAAACTGCCTCCTCCCTTTTTTATAGGTTTTGTTTTCCAGTTTTAACTTCTGTGCTGCAGCATTAAAGGATAAAACCATTTGATAAATTCATTTCATATTAACTAACGTAAAAATACGGGAGATGACCATGCATATATACCTTCAGCCATTGCAATATTATGGGGGTAGTCTACATATTCCCCACTAAGAAGGACCCTTGCATAAAGATACTTATAACCTTTATTCTCAATTTGAAATCTCTTGGTAAATTTACTGTCATTCAATTTAAATTCTTTCACTACCGTTCTCTTGTCAGCTATTATCTGTACTGTATCTATGGAACGACCTCTTCCGTCTATGCTCAAAGTTATATGAAGAATGTCTTTTGCGTCTTTAACAATTCCTCCCATTGCAATGCCTTCCACCGAAAAGTTCAAAATAGTCCTGTTTCCTGTTGTTGCATAAACTTTCCGGTTTTTAAAAGCTTCAATCAATCCTTTCCTGCTAAGCTCACTTGCATAAACCCCCGTCAATGCCCCGCTGTTTCCGGGTATATACCTGTGGTTGTCGCTTGAACCCATGAAACCGAAAACCATACCTTTGTCAAGATGTTGACCTACGGTATCCGCAATTTCCATGTTAACTTTCCATGCGCTTGTAATCTCAACATTATTGTCTGACGGATGGTCAGAAAGTTTCCACACGGCATGATGAGCGTGCCATTCTGCTTTAACATCCTTCATCGTAAAAATAAACCTATCGAAGCTGTTGCCTGTTTTGTCCGATCTTCTGGCAATTCTTCTTTCCTCATTATAGAATACAACCGAGCGATGGTTGAAATTGCCAGATGAGCCCTTTTCGTAAAAAGTCCACTCAAAACCGTTAAAACATATAAATCTGCCTTCTTCACTTATAGCTCTGCAAACAGACTCAATATACATGGATTCGGAGTAGGTAAAAACCGTATCATAATAATAATCATTGTCGGTTATACCTGAAAAATCAAGATGGGCCTTATCCCTTGCGTAGAAATAGAGCTCATCTGCAAAGCCTTCTGCATCAGCACTGTGCATTGAATGGCAGTGCAGGTCCCCCCAATAGATTTTTTCTCCTTTTGCCTCCAGTTTCTCATATTTACCCAGATCAACCGGCTTCCAGCCATCCCACTTTTCAAAATACGGCAGTTCAATTTTATCCTTTTCCTCGATTTGCATCTTAAAGAACTCTATGTCAATATCATCTTTTCTTTCAGCACGGCAAGCGTAATAAAAACCGTTTTGCTTCTTTACAAGCCTTGTAAAGGAATTTCCACCGCTATGCAGAATATACGTGTTTCCTGCACCGCTTTTATCCAGTTCGAGGCACATAAATTCGCCGTTTTCAACATTATCCCATATTTCTTCTTCACTCCTGTGCTTCTCCCATGTTAGAAGAACTCCGCTGCCGTCGCCGTTCACAGAAAGCTGGGGATTTCTTCTTAGACCTACATAGCCAAAATACCTCTCGGCCGGCAAGAGGCCCATGTATAGATTTATAACACTATCGCTTCCATCAGGGCCTTTTATATGTCTAAATAAACCATTATCAACAAATACAACACATACGGTTTCTGCACGGCCGATTACACCGTCCCTTGCAACATCCACACTTTTGATAAAACTAAGGTAAATATCTCCGTTATCATTTGAAACTATGGATGGATTCAAAAACCAGTCCTTACCGCTTGTAACCCTGCTGACAGCAAGACCTTCCTTCCTTTTATACTCGCAATAATATATGTCATACCCGTCAGGTCCATAGCCATCCCAGGCAACAGCTAGCTTATCTCCTGCAATACATGCTCTTGCCCGTTTTGCAAAAATATTTCCTTCGCTGAGGGTTGTTTTTTTATACTCACCGTTATTCAATATTTCTAAAATAATTATCCTACTTTCATTTCCGCAGCAGTTTTCGCATATGGCAAAAATACTACCGTCAAAGCTGCATAAGTCAGTTACAAATACATCTCCTTCAAGCTCAATGCCCCAGTGTTTCTCAAGACTGTTATTCAAGCTGCAATAATGTAAAACCCAATTTGAACTGCCTTTTTTTTTGTAATCCTGAATATATTCCGACCAGAAAAACACTACATCATCGCCATGTACGCATAGCTTGGGAAATATAGCAGTAGAACTTTTAGTTTTTATTTTTTTATATTGTGTGCTTACGCTGTCATTCCAGACAACAAGCACACCTTCCTCTCCGTCGTGAAAATACTGCGTCGCCGCATATAATTTGTCTCCGGCCGGCTTGATGTCAATGAACTTTGAGGAGCATATAGCATCGCAATAGGGCCAAAATTCTCTTTCTTCAGTATATTTTCTATATGAAACATTCATTGCCGCTTTTTTACCTCCTCTACACCCATGTTAAAAATCCGATGTCCTTACAGGAAGAGGATCTTCAAGTAACAACAATTCGTACGCAAATTCCCTAAAGAGCTCCAGTTTTTTATCGTTATAAGACTCATCATAAAAAAGGTTGTTGATTTCCTCGGGGTCTTCGTTCAGGTTATATAACTCACCGTCGACCCTGTTGGTATAGACAGCCATTTTCCAGCCACCGTCAGTTATTATGGTCTTGAACCCGGTAAGGTCCTGGCCCATTCTGCTTTCAATTATAAGGTTTCTTCTCTTTTCATACTTCTCTCCTGTCAAAAGCCCCTTGTATGATTTCCCCTGCACGCCAAGCGGAAGCTGTATGCCGGCAATATCAAAAAAAGTAGGCAAAAGGTCGACCAGGGATACAAGCTCGTTTCTGCGTACACTTTCTTTTATAATTCCAGGAGCATGCCATATCAAAGGAATATGTACATTCCCTTCAAAGCTGTGCGGTCCGCAAGCTATCATCTGATGGTCGCAAAGCATTGTCCCGTGGTCGCTTGTTACAACTACAATTGTGTTTTCAAGCAACCCTTGGCTTTCAAGGAAATCAAGAAGCTTGCCCACCCTATCATCAGCGTGGGTCACCTTTGCCCAGTATCTTCTTATAATATCCTGCCAATTATCCAGCACATCCTGCTTCGATCCGAAATGCTTGTATATATAATCAAACCATTTGGTATAGTGTTTCGGTCTTTCGGGTATGCCTTTATCAAAACCGTAAGGCTTCCGTACCTTTGCATTTTCCAGCATTTTTGCAAACTCCTCAGGCGGGTTGTATGGCAGGTGAGGGTCTAGTATGGAAATCCAACTGAAAAAAGGCCTGTCTCTATCGAGCTTTTTATCAAAATACTCTTTTGCTTCATTGCAAATCCAATCAGTCTTTGTCAATTCCGCAGGCATCTTGCTTACCCATGAGAATTTTCTCTGTTCCACAGCTATCTCTTCAATTGCCAAACTCTCTTTATATCCGTATTCCTTGTTCTTTTCGTCAAACCATGCATGGTAATCACAATTGGGAGTGTTATCGGCAAACTTTACCACTTCAAATCCCTTATAATGTGAAGGTTCATCGGGAGCTTCTTTCAGCCACCCTATACCATCCATATTAACTTGCCTGTTTTCCAGCAAATCAGGTTCCGTAAGCTTGTTCCTGTACGGTTTAAAGTGGAACTTTCCAAAGCAGGAGGTTTGATATCCGTTGTCCCTTAATACTTCCACAAGGCTTATTTCATTTTCATTTAACTCCACGCCGTTAGTCCAAACCCCATGCGCCATTGGATACCTTCCCGTAAGTATGCTCGATCTTGAAGGCATGCATAAAGGATAAGGACAATAGTTTCTGTCAAAAGACACTCCATTCTTTGCCAGCTTATCAAAAGTAGGCGTTATTACAGACTGCTCACCGTTGCAATGCAGTGCGTCATAGCGCAGGCAGTCAAGCGTAATCAGGAGCATATTTGGCCTTTTTTTATCTTTCATTACTTTACCTCCGGCATTTATTTCTGAATGCAAATGCTCAATACAACAATGTTTTACCACCATTTAATCAAGTCAGTTACCAGATTTCTGAGCTCCACGAATTCCTTTGAAGCAATGTCCCTCGGCCTTAGGATGTCGTTTTTAATTTCCTTTTTTATTTTTGTAGGTTTATTTGTCAAAACAATTATGCGCTCACTCAAATATACCGCTTCTTCTATATTGTGCGTGATGAACAAAACTGTCGTACCTGTCCGCTGCCAAAGGTTTATAAGTTCATCTTCAAGCTTGTACCTAAGCTCCATGTCAAGCTGCCCATAAGGCTCATCCATCAGCAAAATATCCGGCTGGGTTGCAAAGGCTCTGGCAATTACAACCCTTTGAAGCATGCTTGCGGAAAGCTGGTCCGGGTAATAGTCCCTGAATGCTTCAAGCCCTACGAGCTTAATATATTCATTAACCCTTTCATCGGCAATTTTTTTCGGCACTTTCTTTATGTCAAGCCCAAACCTTACGTTTTCTTCTACTTTAAGCCAGGGCATCGTTGAATACTCTTGAAAAATATAGGCTACATTATGACGTTTTAAATCAACAGGCTCACCTTTAATTAAAATTTCACCTGAAGTAATGTCATAGAGCTTTGTCATGCTGTTCAAAAAAGTTGTTTTTCCGCAGCCGGTCGGACCTACAATGCAGAGGAATTCTCCCTTTTTTATATTAAAGGAAATATCGTCCAGTACAAGCAAGTCTCCAAACTTTTTTGTCAAATTTTTTACTTCTACAAGCACTTCACGATTATTTTCCATTTTTTTACCCCCTATCTTCCGTCTGCTATTAATATTGAGATTTATCCATGTTCATTGTTATTTCTTTTCTCAGTTGCAGAAACCTTTTATCAACATAGTTTCTGGGTCTTGGCAAATCAATGATATACTCCTTTTTAATGGTTGAAGGGCAGTTTGTGAGTAGGATAATTCTGTCGGCAAGGTAGAGGGCTTCTTCAATGTTGTTTGTCACAAATACTATAGTCCTTTTTTCTTTCTGCCATATTCTCTGGAGTTCGTCTTCCATCATGTATCTGGTCTGGGCGTCAAGATGTCCGAAGGGCTCATCAAGCAGCATAACGTACGGGTCATTGCAATAAGCGCGTGCAATGCCGACCCTCTGTCTCATACCCCCTGATAGCTGTGACGGATAATGCTTTTCAAACCCGTTGAGTCCAACCAGATCAATAAAATATTTTGCCTTTTCCTGCCTTTCTTTTTTAGGTACACCTCTAACCTTCGGCCCAAATTCAACATTTCCCATTACTGTAAGCCATGGAAACAGGGCTATAGTCTGATATACCATTCCCTTGTCCGCACCGGGAGCTGTAACTTCCTTGTTGTTAACTATAACCCTGCCCGAAGTTGGTTTCTCAAGTCCTGCTATTATATTCAGAAGTGTGGTTTTACCACACTGTCCCGGGCCAAACAATACAAGAAACTCATTTTCGCGTACGCTGAAAGAAATGTTGTCCAACACCCTGTTTACTGAACCTTTTTTCCCTTCAAAGGTCTTGCTGACGTTTTCGCAAATTATTACCTTATTGTTTTTTGTTACATCCCTTCTTGTTGATTCCATTTGCACAGTCTCCTTTCAAGGGCTGCCATTGCCGTTGCAAGAACAAAGCCGACTATCCCTATTGCCATCATTCCTACCATAACCTGAACGGTATTGCCTGTTACCATTCCCATGTTAACAATCCAACCTACCCCGTCGTCCGACCTAATAAGCTCTGCTCCTACAACTGCCGACCAGCCTGCCGTGATAGCTATATGAAGTCCTGCAAAAATGTACGGAACCGTAGACGGAAGGACAACTCTTAAAAACACCTGCCGTTCATTGGCTCCAAGCATCCTTGCAGCACCTATCAGTACAGGATCAACGCTCTTTGTCCCTACATAGGTATTAACCGTAATAAATGTGAAGCAGCCTAAGAAAATTATGAAAAATTTACTGGTATTCCCAATGCCAAACCATAGAATTGACATGGGTATCCACGCCAAAGGAGGAATGGGACGAATAAACTCAAAAATTGGTTTTATTATAGCCTCCGCTATCCTAAAATATCCCATTAACACCCCAAGTATAACACCAGTAAAACAAGCTATACCAAAAGCAACAAGAACCCGGAAAAGACTCACAGCCACATGATGTGGCATTGTGTGTTTTCCTATGGGTATGTAAAAGGACCTGATAAAAGCTGAGATTACACTGCTTGCCGACGGCACAAAATCCCGCAGCGGCGTTAACGTTGATATAATCTGCCACACAGCGATAAAAGCGGCAAAAACTATAATAGCTGACCTGATAACTTTTTTTCTTTCTGACCTATTTGCCTTCGTCACCTTATGTTCCCCCTCTTGACAAACCTCTTCTGAAGTGCCTCAATCGTATAAGACATTATAATTCCAACAAATCCAATTGTAAGCATTCCAACGATAATTACATCAGGCCTCCCAAGCAACCGGGCCATTTGTATCATGTAGCCCAGTCCACGTGTGGCAGCAAGCAATTCAGCCGCTACAAGGGCAACCCATGAAGAACCCAGGGCCAGTCTTAAACCTGTAAAAATCATCGGCAGTGCAGTCGGAATGGCTACCTTGAAGAGCATTTGCACATTGGATGCTCCGAAGGTTTTTGCTACCCATAAGTGTACAGGAAGCGTTTGCTTGATTCCCGTATATGAGTTTATGGTCGCAGAAATAAATGCAGCAAAGAATATTATGCCTACCTTTGACCAATATCCTATTCCTAGCCACATAATCATTAACGGGATCCATGCAAGGGCCGGTATGGGTCGAATCAAATCAAACAGCGGCTTTGCAAACCTTTCAAAACTTCTGCTCCATGCCATCCCTATGCCAAGGGGTACTCCGATAAGCACTCCTACGCAATATCCCCCAAGTGCTATTTTCAAGCTTGCCCAAATATGTTGGAAAAGAGTTGCTCCTTCAGGGTTCTTGCCCCCGCTTAATTAATATATAAACGTGTTAAGAACCTTTACCGGACTTGGCAGTATCAGTGGGGAAACAACATGAAAAACATCGGTAATCAGTTCCCATATTGCCAGGACAGTTAAAAAGGATATACATGATATCAAGAGATATATTATATTTGACTTGTTCTTTTTCATAAAATAATGCTCCTTTTGCCTTCTGTGGAGGCAATTACTTGCCTCCACAGATAATATTCCAAGGTGTATATTATGAAATAGTGCAATTAACCAGAGTAATAAACACACTTGCTGTTGTGCAGCAAGTTATTTGATTGCATTCTTTACAAATGTGTCATTGATGTTTGTTTTAAATTTCTCCATAAGATCCGGTTCTAACTGGCCTATGCTGATATAGAACTCGCCGAGTTCCTTTGCAAATGCACCTATTTCTCTATTAGCTAGGTCTTCCTTCGTGAGGAATTTTAGACGTTCAAGGTCACTTCTTACATTCTCTTCGCTTGTTTCAGCTCCGGCCTCCCTGGAATAATCCATCATAAGCTTAACTGCCATTTCCTGGTCAGCATTCAAAGCTTCACAGGCTTCAACTATAAGATTCATGAATTTCTGAATTAGTTCAGGTTTTTCTTCAATAGACTTTTTATTTGCAGTAACCATATCAACATACTTAACACCAAGGTATGCAAGGTTGCCGACCTGTACCATTCCATCCCTTATGGCATCAAAGAAAGTGGGTACGTTCAAGCCGACAAGGTCAGCCTGGCCTGACTTGAATGCCTGATACGCCTGTGCAACTTCCATATTGACTATGTTTACGTCATCAGCCTTTAGACCTATTTTTTCAAGCCATTTAAGCGCATTAAAATGCATTGCGGTTCCCACTGGCAGGACTATAGTTTTTCCTCTTACGGTATCAGGATCTCCGTACACTTCGGGGAAAGAAGGATTGTATCCCTTTACTTTTACTATGTCACTGTCAGGCCTTGCAAAAATTGCGAGACCATCCTGGGATTCCAGAACCTCTCCTATTATTACCATATCATAGTTTGCAACACCGGTAACAGCAGCCGCACCCATGGAACCTACATCCCAGAGATCCGCGGCAAGCGCTTCGTTCATCGGCGCTCCTGATGCAAACATGATGGTTTCCATTCTGAAACCGTTCTTTATATCAAGTTCGTTTTTCCTTATGTACTCTGTAGGAAGGCATGTTATGAACGGCATCATCGCAACTCGCAGAACAGGAAGATCCTTTTTGTCTTGTTTTTGACTATCTTGTTCTTGACTTCCTTGTTCTTTAGTTTCCTCCTGGGTCTGTGTTCCACTTGCAGACATTTCATCTTTTGATGCACAACCAATAAACAGCGTGCATAGCATTGCTGCAATTAACAGAATACATATAATTCGTTTCATTTTCACTACTCCCTTCTTATTCTTTAATTTTTATTTGCCACTCATGGCAAATACCTGCATAAAGTGGCTGAAGATAAGGATAATAACAAAACTGAGGTTTTGTTTCCATAAAGATTGTATCAAAGCAGGTAGGTAAGATGTTTTCGATTTTATTAAATTTTTTTTATTATTTGATGTTTTCATACATAAAAACGTAAAGTATCTTTGCCGGCAAATCAAGATTACAAAAGAAAAGTTAAAAAATTTAAAATTTATAGTCTATCTTTTATACTATAATATAGTATATAAAGTAACATATTATAATATTATGTAAACTACCAGTATTGTTTGTCAATTGTTTCACCTTTGAGGTGGTTTATGTGAATGAAAAAAAACCAAACATTATATTTATACTGTCCGATGACCAGGGGGCATGGGCTCTCGGCTGCGCCGGAAATCATGAAATAATAACTCCGAACATTGATGGCCTCGCAAAACGCGGAATGATGTTTTCTAACTTTTATTGTGTGTCACCCGTTTGTTCCCCTGCAAGGGCCAGCCTTTTAACGGGTAAAATTCCGTCCCAACACGGTGTCCATGACTGGATAACACATAATAATAACGCTGAGATTTCAAGCATTGATTTCTTAGAGGGCCAAATATGTTATACAGATATACTTAAAAAGCATGGTTACGTTTGCGGCCTTTCCGGAAAATGGCACCTGGGCAACAGCCTTGTTCCTCATAAAAGCTTTGATCATTGGTACGCTCATACCGGCGGAGGCGGACCATATTACAATGCTCCAATGGTAAAAGACGGTGTCATTGCAAGGGATCCACGTTATATAACCGATTTAATCACTGATGATGCTATAGGATTTATTAAGAAATGCACATATGAAGGCAAACCGTTTTATTTAAGCGTAAACTATACCGCCCCTCATTCTCCCTGGCTCAACAATCATCCCAAGGAATACCTTGATTTATACAAAGACTGTCCTTTTGAAACATGCCCGCAGGAAAAAGAGCACCCTTTCAGCATCTTCCTTACAAAAGAAGTTGCAAAAGACATACGCGGCAATTTAACCGGATACTTTGCTTCAGTTACCGCCATGGATGCTAATATTGGGCGAATAATAAGTACCCTGGAGGAACTCTCCGTTCTAGAGAATACTGTAGTTATTTTTTCAAGCGATAACGGCTTTAGCTGCGGTCAGCATGGTTTTTGGGGCAAAGGTAACGGCACCTATCCTTTAAACATGTACGAAACATCGGTAAAAGTCCCGTTTATTATAAGTCATCCAGGGCATATAAAAGAAAATGAGAAATGTGACATGGTTTTGAGTGCATATGATTTCATGCCTACTCTACTTGATTATTTAAACATAAGCAATCAGAGTGACGCTAATCTTCCCGGGAAGAGCTTTGCACCCCTGCTGTGCGGTGAGAACTGTGATTGTGAAAACCAAGCCGTTGTCTTCAACGAATACGGTCCCGTCAGAATGATAAGGCAAGGGGACTGGAAGTTTATAAAAAGGTATCCCTACGGTCCAAATGAATTATACAATCTTATGCGCGACCCAGGGGAAAAAGAAAACCAGGTTAACGAAAAACCTTATTTAAATATTGCAAGAGAGATGAACGAAATACTTGAACGATGGTTTGACCGTTATGTCATAAGAGAGCTTGACGGTTCCCGTCTTCCCGTGTTTGGGTCAGGACAACTGTGCAGACCGTCATATTCATGCAGCCCGGACGAGATATTTTTTTGCGATGACTATATTAAAGAAACAGAATTCTATAAAAGCAGTAATAATTTTTAATACAAGACGTATATCACGGTGAGGTGTATATGCAGCCAATTACAAGTAAATTAAAAAAGTTGCTGAAAAAAATAAAAAGTCCGATAGTTCAGCCTACATTGCAGTTTAGAATATTTTCAATATTTTCTGCTCTGTTTCTTTTTGCCATTATTATATTCTCGATAGTAGTTTTTAGCATCTATGAAAAAAATTTAATCTTAGAAGTGGGGCGTTCGCGTCTTGATGTTTTACGTCAAGTAAGCGAACGTACCAATTTGATTAAGAACAATATTATAACTATCTCAAATCTATATTATTTTGATGAAAGAGTGGCAGAAGCAATTCTAAACAATAATGAAAGTCCGGATACCAAAAAAATCCTTGAAGAACTTAAAGAGCGTTATACTTCCGTTTTTAATAAAGTTAATCTAAAATATTACTCAGTAATCATCGGTGAAAATGGATTTGAATACTGTTCTTTGGACAATGTTGATTATGACTTTGACTGGATTAAAAATCAGCTATGGTTTAATAAAATTCCCGACAGTTATGGCGAGATTGTATTCATAAGCAGTTATCCTGATTCTCCCAAAAGAGAAAGTGCAAATTACGTTTTTTCCGCTGCTCGTACCATTTATTCAAATGATGAGAAAATAGGTACTCTCATTATAAATATTGAGGAAAAATATCTCAACAGCACCTATAAATCCGCGCTCGGCAATGGAAACAGCATTTATATAATTGATGAAAAAGGAAACATAATTTCCCATAGTAATTCAAGTATGCTGGGAATGAACTTTATCGACACAAACAAGTTTAATGAACTTTATAAACAAAATGATTTCACAACCATACAAAAAAGCTACGGACAATATATCCTAACTAACTGGTATGATCCGGAAACTCACTGGACAATAATAGAAGAAATCCCAAGCAAGATTGTCCTTAAAGACCTTGAAACGATGAAAAAAATATTACTCTTGGTCAATATTAGTTTATTTGGTGTTATCCTGATGGTTTCCTATTTTGTTTCTAAAAAAACTTCAAAACCTATTTATAAGTTGTGCGCGGCAATGGAAAAAGTTCAAAACGGGAATCTTGAAATCTCCGAAAACATCAAAGGCTGGAGGGAAATAGATCAACTAGTTAAAGGGTTTAACGCCATGATTTCGAAAATCAAGCAGCTACTTATAGATATACGCAAGGAAGAAATCCTCAAAAAATGTGCAGAAATTGAGGCTCTCCAATCCCAGATAAATCCCCACTTTTTGCACAACACACTGTTTTCAATAAAATGCCTAATACAAATGGGCAAGCATGAACAGGCTGTTAAAATGATTACTGTTTTTATTGATCTTTTGAAGTTAACACTTAAAAAGAACTTTGAATTAATAAGTGTTCATGAAGAAATCTTAAGCATAGAAAAATACATAGAGCTCCAAAAGATACGCTATTCCAATAAAATTGACCTTGAAAAAAATATCAGTCCTGAAACAACAAAACTTTTTATACCAGCCATGATTTTGCAACCATTGATTGAAAACTCGATCTTCCACGGCATTGAGCCTAAAAAAGGCATTGGTAAAATTATTATCAGCACTTTTATTGAAGGCAACACACTGAAAATATTAATTCATGATGATGGTATTGGCATTGAGGAAAATACGATAGAAAGCCTAAATAGTCGAAGTTACCAAAAAAATAACAAGTTTAGCAGTATAGGAATCAGTAATGTGGATCAGAGAATACGTTTAAAATTTGGAGAATCCTACGGATTGTCTTTTGAAAAACCTGAAAGTGGAACCACGGTTGTACTTACTCTACCCATTATTTCAGAATCCACTAATGAATATGGTATAATATCCTCGTAGATAAAAAAGTTTTATTATTGCGTTATAGATACAAATAACATTAATATAGTCAATAAAGGTTGGTGTACAAATGACGAACATAATGGTTGTAGATGACGAAGCCCCTATCCGTGAATGGTTTGTCTTTTTATTAAATAACCATCCTGATTATAACGTAGTTGCTTGTGCATCAAACGGAGCCGAGGCATATGAAAAGTTTCTGAAGTACCGCCCCGAAATAGTATTAACTGACATTAAGATGCCTGTTATGGACGGTCTGGAACTTACCGGTAAAATCAGACAGTATGATAAACACGTTAAAATTGTTGTTATAACTGCTTTTGATGAGTTTGAATTTGCACGTCAGGCTATAGTACTTGGCGCAAATAACTATATACTAAAGACCGAAATAGAAGAGGCTTCTTTCTTCTCCATGCTAAATGAAATGGCTCGACAATACAACGAAGCAAAGCAAGAAAGCAAATCTTATGAAACACCGGCTTTCATGCCTCTTGAACTGGAAATTATGATAAAACAGGTTCTTTTAAAGAAAACCAAACTTAATGATACTGATTTGGCTATTCTAAGAAAGTATAATATTGTAATTGATAATAGCGGAATATTTGTTGTTGCTTTCTGGAAACTCCAGCTTTCAGGCCCGTTTATTATTCCTCAATTTGATAATATATACAATGTAGTTGTATTACCGATTGATGAAACAATTGGAGTCCTTATCGCCAATATTCACTCTGTCAACAGCATTCAAAAGCAGTATGATATCATTTTGAATTATGCAAACTCTATAGCTACCAGCAATTGCACACGTATAGGGATAAGCCAGATAATTAGCAATATCAATCAACTTAGCTTCGGAATATATAATGCTATCGACTCTCTTTGTGAATGTTATTATTCCGATAAGCAACTAATATTCGAATTTTCAGAGGAGAGTTATAAAAAACAAGAAAACCTAACCCTTTGGATGAACAAGATCCGTCATGAAATCAGAGAGAAAATCGGCAAGGAACTCTTTTATAGTTTTATCAATATGTTGGATTCTATTGAAAAAAAACGCCCGCATAATATACAGGCAATTAAAAATTTCTGCATAGAAGTAATAGAGTTAATAATCACCCAACAGGACGCAAATATGTTGTCCTCGGGAGAGTTTGAATCTCTTAAAAACCAAATAAAGAATTCTATTTGTTTCAAAGACCTTAGAGAGTGTGCTATTGCATTTGTGCAAAAAATTTGCCTTGTTGACAGGTTTAAAAACAAAAAACTTTCCCACAATGTAATACTTGCCGTAAAATATATACGTAACCATTTCAGAGACCCCATAAGCCTTGTCGACGTTGCAGAAAGCATAAATATAAATCCTGAATACCTGAGCCGTATTTTTAAAGACGAAATAGGTGAAAGCTATTCGGAATTCATTTCCAATTTAAGGCTTTCCGAAGCTCGGAAGCTATTATTAAAGACAAATATGCAAATCAGTGAAATTGCTGAAACTGTCGGTTATCCAAATATAAGTTACTTCTCAACTGTTTTTAAGAACAAATACGGGATAAGTCCATCAAGTTTCCGAAACAAACTCTTGAATCAGGAATAGGGACGGTCCTGTTTTAATTCATAAAACAGGGGAAAAATCCCGTATATTTTTTATAATCCAAAGCTGTTCCCTTGTTCTTTCCGTTTGCAATTAGCATAAGATATTTAAGCAGTTTTCTATTTCTTTTGCTCTCTCTAAATAACGTTCAGCATGAAAAGTGAAACCGCCCCTGATAATATAATCAAAATAACATCATGAATATGCAGTCTTTTATGAAGTTGCTCCGCTCCTATAATTACCATTGCTGCTATTATGGCTGAAATAAAACCGGAAATGCCTTTTTCAGCCGTTATCTTAAACATTTCATGAAACATGGAAAGTATTGTTGAAATAAGCAAACCGCATATAGCAGGCAATATCCACTTCTTTAATGTCACAAAAACTTCAATCTCCGAAAATGCCTTATATACCATGTGAACAATCACAAAAACAATACATGTGGCCCCGACTCCAATAACAAAACCCAGTGCGGAAAGTAAATACCCTGCCAACAAACCGCCTTCGTTGCTGCCGATAAAATAACCAATCCCGCTTAATATCTTTACTAAAATCGGCCCTGGCAACGCATTTGCCACAGGCACGATGTAGCTGTAAAATTCCTCCGGACTCACAATATTGCTTGAAACAAATAAGCCATCTGCAACTGTAAGGTATGCCTCTCCCCCGCCAAACGATGTTACTGTGGATATTATGCCTTGTAAGGTATAATTGATGCTTCCGTCTTTTAAAATAATATTTGGAATAAGCAACACAAGAATTGGTAAAATAAAACATGCTATTTGCAACAGTACAATTTTGTAATTAATTTTTACAACTGAATTTGCGCCTTCCGCCCGTGTATCATGTATAGCATAATACACTGACAATATAATCATTGTTATTGTAACGATTGTTTTTAAATACGGTATATTTATAATCTGACTTTTAGACGAAACAAGCAGAAAAAAAATCCCTAATATGCCGGTAGTATATACACGCCACTTAATAAACTTGCCTCCTGTAAAATATTACGAAGAAAACAAGCAACATCAAATCTACTGTCGCAATGTCCAGAACCGGTCTTTTTAAAAACTCCGGCAGATTAATTCCTGTGATGTTTGCAAGTACCTCTCTAATCTCTTTGCCGAATGTTAATGCCGCAGAAACCAGCATGATAACAACTGCCTGCTTTTTAAAGCCTGCTTTTGCGCTGTCGGATATTACCCTGCGAATATAACTTATAAGTATAAATATGATAAAGGCAGATATACCAAACGAAGCATACGTAACCTGGTTGAGAAACCCTCCGCTCAACACGGATAAGAAAGAAAGAATCAGCACCGTTCCCAAAGAACCGGGAAGGGCAACAGCCAAGGCTCCCGTCAACATTCCAATATATCCTGCTATTTGCATGCCTGCCGCCGCACAAAGCTTAACCGGCAAGGCTCCCGGTGTGATGTTTGAAACTATGACATGTTCTGTATAATCTTTTTCACTTATGTATTTTTTATTTTGTACTATCTCCTTTTCAACAACAGGGATGAGAGAACTTCCCCCTCCGAAACCGATTGTCCCTATTTTCAAAAATGATATTGCCGACAATAACAATTTACTTTTCAAAGTGTTCATCTCCTGTTACTTGCTGTTTAGTGACATGTGTTAATTCAGTTCATTTCAAAGTACTCCTATTTTATGACAATTTTTATAAACCGTCAATAAAAAGGGGACAGTTCTGCTTATTGTGCAGGGCTGTCCCCTCTTGGTTGCCCCCGTTGAGTTTCTTAAAATGATTTCAATTCTTTTAAATTTGAACGTATTCTCTTCAGTATTCAACACTATCCAATTGGGCAGGCAGATATAATCCGGGAATAAATATTACAGCTTTTCAGTTGACTGCTGTTTCCCATTCCCCAGAAATCAAAATATAATCTTTCTTCCTCAAGTTCTTCGATCACATCAATCTTACCAGATATGAAATCTTCCAACCGCTCTGACGCAGTTTCCACCCTTGAAAGCAATCCACCATAACGTATGTCAAGTATCTCCCACCCGAAAGGTTTGTAGGTTTTTAACCACTGGTTCCTGTGAGCAATCCTTAAATCATTTATTCTTTTGTGCAGTTCCTTAAGCTTGTCCCGTGCCAATACCTTCAGTGCGTTCATATCCCTGCTGTCATATCTTTTCTTGATTTCCAGGCCAATATCACATTTCAGGCTTAATACTCTGCATAACTTATATGGCACATCAAAAACAAACCGCCATTGACCGGCTTCATCAGCAAGCTTTTTAAACTTTGCCTCCAATTTGGCATAGTATTCTCCAATAGGCTTGCCTTCAACATGCTTGTCAAACAACCCAATTAAGACATCCTGCCATAAAAGGTACTTAGAAGGATTTGCAATATCGTAATCTTCTCCGGGAATCCTGTCCAGACTCGACAATCCCAAAAACGTGTCATATTTCCCACCGGTGCAAAATTCAAACCGGGATTTCAGTTTATCTTCATCCAATTCTTTGGAATATCCGTGCTCGGCGAACAGCTGCATGCCAAGTAATCCTGAAAAGACATTTGTCTCTGCCCCGTTGTCACCCCACATTGTTGCAAATACTTTTTTAATCCCTTCCTTTTTGCAGGCGCTCAAAGCAGCATTTGTTGTAGTGAAAGTCTTTCCGTAGTTTATGATTATTCCGTTCCATGTCCAGACACCGCCGGCAAATATTACTTCTCTATTAAAATTTTTGTGCTTGCTGATATACGTCCTGTACTCATCTTCTTTATTATGGTAGTAATCCCAATAAACCAGGCCTACATTTTCCGGAATACTGTTTACTATATCTTCTGGAACAGCAGCATCAACATCATAATAATCCCCTGTCTTTGAACCAAGCCTGAAGTACATATCGCTCCATATCATTGGTTCGAGCCCGTATTTGTCTGTAATTTTCTTTACCTTCGCCAAGTGATTGTTCATAATATCAAATCTTCTGCTGTACCCATTTATGTCCAAGTACCTTCCCAAACCAATGTTGTGCGCTTCGTCCATCCCAAGGTGTA
Source organism: Clostridiaceae bacterium (assembly GCA_012840535.1). Lineage (GTDB taxonomy): Bacteria > Bacillota > Clostridia > Acetivibrionales > DUMB01 > DULF01. The sequence continues at coordinate 8,003 of DULF01000046.1, read as the reverse complement.
TTTTTTTGCTCCTGAACGGTGCCGAAGCCGCTTTGATTATATCTTCAATAAACTCATATGTTTTATCACATCCTGCAAGAATAATATCGGAAGTATCCATGAAGCCGTTTGTAAAATCCCATTTTATCACCTGCTCAAGATGGCCAAGCGTCTGAATACAGGGAATTATTTCTATACCGAGCATATCAGCATAATCATCGCACTCCTTCAACTCCTCATAACTGTAACGGCCGCGCATGTAGCCAAAATACGGCCAGTTTGGAACAGCGTAGGTATCTTCTGTATACAACATCAACATGTTCAATCCCATTATTGCCATTTTCTTCAGAATTGTTTTAATGCTGTCCACTCTTAATACTGCATTTCTTGATACATCCACCATGATACCATTCATGTCGAACTGAGGCTCTTCAATTATTGAAAAACTCTGACGCTTTTTCATCTCCTGGAAGAGCAATCCAAGAGCTCTGAAGAAATGCACTTTCTCCTGGTACCTGATTATCCCTTTGCCCTTTTCAAAAATAACCTCAATATTGCCTGGCCTATGTTCTACATGCACTGAAATTTCACCCGGGGAAATTTGATACATAAGCTCTTCGCTGAAAACTTCAATTCCCCTTTTTAAAGACTCGATATCTCCATCAAACCAAACTTTCATTTCATACCTCCTGGTTTACAGTAAATTTTATTCTCCCACGCATTGAATCAAGAATCACTGATAATTCCATTGTATTTGCGTTTAATATGTTCTTTGAGCGCTTATTTAACTATTATATCTTATTAAATTCTCATTGTTAATACATTCTTTGAATTATCTTGCTAAATTTTAGTATATAAGGTTGAGGGACATTCCTGCTTTTTTTGCAGGATTTGCCCCTCCGTATTCAAGTTGCATCGTATTCTGTTTATTGTACAGGACTGTCCCTCCTGTTGTCCCCGTCGATACTCTCATGCAGCTCATATCCTGAAAGCACGTTCCTGGCCCTGGACCTCGACACATTAAACGACTGCCAAGGTTCACCCTCGCTTAGCCTCTCTTTGACCCTGTATAAATACTTTTGCACATTACCTTCGACTTCCGCATCCCCGCAATCAATCAGCCGTGTTATCTCCGGCACCGCATCGTATGATAAGGACGTAAGGTAATTTACATCAATTCTGCCTGTTTCAAAATATATGTCAATGTTCCCTCTGGCTATTATTACATCAACATTCATATAGTTAACTATCAGGTATGATATAACCGCAACAATAATATATGCCCGCAGCAGCTTAAACTTCTCATTCCACACTCTGTAAAGTGTTATCAGCATTATTACAAAAAGAAACGCCATGAACATATGGGTCAACACCCTTAAATATGTGTACCCGTAAGCTTTCTCATACAATGACATTCTGAAATGTGCCGAAAAAAGCATTACCAGCGTGCAGAATACAAGCAGCGAGTATAAAATGCGTAATACCGTGCAAACCATATTGCTTCCCTTCTTTGTGAAGCTGATACACCCTATAAGTATGTTGAAGTTGATAAGAGTCACGGCTACCAGTTCAAAAAAGCCTCTGCGTGCGTATTCAGAATAGGTGAAATCCTGCGGCAGTCCATATTTCAGGCTTCCAAACAGATAAGAAAACTGGATAAGTACAAAAAATGTATAAATAATATTAATAGTTGTAAGTATTGTAATTATGACAACCGGATCCCAAACCCCTTTCCGGGAGCCAGTGTCAGCTTTTTCCGCACTGCAGTTTTCTTCAGCAGGATTGTTTGATAAACTCCATATATAGCCGAATGCAAATACTGAAATTGAAATAATAATTATTGCATGGGCCAAAATCCTGCCGATATTGAAATTCTCAAGTATTTCCGGAATTTTCCCTAAAAAATGTTCAAAAACCTGGTCGGCAGAAGTCAGAAGAGCAATAATAATTAACAAAAGCGGAATGGATATGATCAGCCCTGTCAAAACCTTCTTAAAAGTGCTGTGCTTTCCGGAATTCTGCTTTCTGCGCAAAAGAAGGACTATGAGCTTGAATAGTTTTGTAATATTTCCAAGTGTTCGTCCGAATATTCCGTTCAAAATATCTCCTATAAATTCCGGAGTATACCAGGGATACTTATTGTTCTTTGTAATCAACAATGTTTGTACAACAACAAGTATTGGAATGCCTAAGAAGTTTAATGCCCAGAACATTTCATTGGAAAACAGGGTGTAGGTTAATGCCAGCATAAGCACAGGTATGCTTAAAAGCCATGCAAAATCAATCTTTAATTCTAAACTTTTTCGTGAATGCCACAATATCGCGGCATAAAAAGCCAGGACAAAAATAACGCATGATATTCCAGGCATTTTATCATAAAACAAAATATCAAAAATTATTCCAAGCAGCAGAGATATTACAAGCAAATATACATTTTCCTTTTTAAGCAAGTTTTCGTTCCCGTCATTTTTTACTTCAACAACAGAGAAATCATCCATAATCATTCATCCTCCACATATTCAAGTAATTCTCCCGGTTGACAGTCCAACGCTTTGCAAAGCGCTTCCAAAGTAGAAAACCTTATTGCTTTTGCTTTATTATTCTTTAATATGGAAAGGTTAGCCAGCGTAATATCAATTTTTGACGCCAGCTCAGATAAGCTAATTTTCCTTTTTGCCATCACAACATCAAGATTTACAACAATTGGCATTTCATTCACTCCTCAAATTGTCAGGTCGTTTTCTTCCTTAACAATCACAGCCTGCCTGAATACCTCGGCCAGAATAATGCAAAACAGGCCGGCAATAATAAAAACCATTGCCAGTATTATTGTTAAGAATGAGTTGAATAAAAAAATCTTTACAATATATGCAGCAGAAATTGCAAAAGAAGCCGCCGCAATCCGTTTTAAGCTTTTGACATTGCTCATGGTGAACGGATTTCTTTTGTTTAGCGTACCAAATATTCTTCTTAGCTCGTTTACAATCATAAGCGCCAAAAAACCCGTTATGTATAGGAAAGGCAAAAGAAACCAGTATTTTTCGGTTGTCCCCTCGTAAAGTTTCCCAAGATACCACTTGATCACGTACGGCAAAGCTATAAATATGCCTATACCGCCTATAAAAACAATATCGAGGAACCTTTTTACTATACCCGACAGGCCTTTATCATCCAGTATGTGCATAATACATACCACCTCTATGCAATAATTATAATATAGTTACAGTATATACCATTATTTATTATTTTGCAATAAAAATTTATTGAAAAACAATAAATTTTTATCGATAAACAAGTATTGTCTCCCCCCTTAACATAAAAAAAGGATAATCCTGCTTTTTATGCAGGATTATCCCCGCTGTATTCCTTTCATTTCGTATTCTGCTTATTGTGCAGGACTGTCCCCTATTAATTTAGCTTCCTTTTAATTTACGCTTTCCAAAGCCTTATTTCTGAAATCCTCTACCTCATTGGTTAATTTGTATCCATTTTTCTCCAACACCTCGATGTAGTCAGCAATCATTTTCAAATATTCACTGCCTTCACTGTTTGCTGCAGCATTTGTGTAACTGGTTTTGGCATCGGGCACCATAAGCTTTTTATCATGGCTGAAAAGAGGCGTGTTATCGGTTCCATACAATGTAAAATAAACATATTTTTTGTATAATTGTTTGACATCATCAACTTTCCCTGAGTCATTGTACTTCTTAATAAAACTCTCATGACTTAGGGCTCTTGTAATAACTTCGTCCCAGCTTATTAAAAGCGCCGCATCCTTTGCCGGAACATTATTTGATTCAACTGCCATAATATCAATATAATCCCTAATATCATCAGTTACATATGAACTATACTTCTTATAGAATTCATAATTAATAACAGGGAAGAAATAGCCTTCGGCCGTCTCAAACTTGAAACCGTTGTCCCGCATATAAATTAGCAGTTTCTTCAATTCCTCGTCTGTGGTACTGTCAGCTTTGCTTATGTCAAGCCCGGCTCCAAGTTCATCTTCAATGTTTTTCTTTACTGCATCGCTTTTATTTATCATTTCTTCCAGCTGCGGCAGATGCTCTTCCTGGGCTTTTTCAAGCACGTTGATCATAACTGAGGCATTTTTCGGTGAAACAGATGATATATTTTTGTTTATAAACTCAACTATTTCAGTAATCTCGGTATCATTCTGCGCTAATGCGTTTAACGCGTTAAATTCATCCAACAAAGCTTTTTCTTTATCCTCATAATCTGTGCCCGAGGATTTCCCTTCTGCCTCATCCTTGTTTCCGTTACTATCGGCGCTAACCTGGCTTGATGTTTGTTTCTTTGAAGCGCCGGTCTCATTATTCTTTTTATCGGACGCAGAAGAACACCCTATCTGTGTTGCTATCAATAACATTGCAATAATAACGCTGATAATTTTATGTCTTAACACTTAAAGTACCTCCTCTTCTGTATCGTGCAGTGGTTTGTGATTAGCTTGGAAATCTAATTACAACAATTTCCCGACTTATGCTCTAGAGCCGTATCAGGCATATCATTATCCCGTGCACAATATTAAGACGTGATAATAATTAAAAAGTTCCGTCACACCTGTGGACCATCTTCCATGGGGACCATCTTTCAGTCTATGGCCAATAAAAAGCCGGAGTAACCATTCAACTTTTGAAATCATAAAAAAAAAGCGCTAACTATTAAAGCGCATGAGCTGGTCTCGTGTAAACTCCCATTCAGGTGTTTTCAATACCTCCCCGAAGTTAACAGTATACCACGGATTTCCATCTCCATTTGCCGGATTTTTCAGTATGTGTATATCCTGGGCGGGCATATAGCTTTGGGCTAATATAAAGAGCTTTTCTCCGGTTTCAACATTCTCCGCCATATCTATCACTATAACACAATGGCCGGGGCTGCCTCCCTCTATAAACACATCCCCTATAGCCATATTCTCCAGCGGCACTTTTTTCATTTCTTTGGATAATGATAAGGTTCCGGCATATGCAAACACCATATTCAGGTATTTTCTGAAACTGTCATAATCATTTGAAGCCTCCGCTTCCTTCACCCAATATACCTTGTTCCCTTCGACTTTTATTCTGTGTCCTTGTCTCCACTTTGTGTATTCAGCATTAAAACCGTTGGTAAAATTAAAATGAATCTTATCAAAAAAACCTCTGCTGTAAAGGTATTCAGCCCATAGCCTCATTACGGCGTCTGCACACTGCTGTAAATCCCTGTCTCCCACATCGATATCTATGACTGCTTCATACACTTCCGACGGCTTTTCGTTGCCGTCGTAATACTTAACTTTTGAACCATGGGGCTTTAATGGCAATGTTCTCAAATATTCCGCGAAGGAACCGGCTATTACATTTACTCTCTTAAAACCTTTTGGAACCTCTATCCTTTCTTCTACAGTATTCCCCTTTTCATTAATAAGGTCTGTAGCAGCCTCTGCAGTAATATTAAGGTCAGGTTTGGAACTGCTCAAAGAACTTTCAGTCAAATCCTTTTCTTTCGGCAAAACCGTATCTTGCTTTCCGCCCGTGGCATCACGTCCTGAACAGGCCGTTAAAAACACAATTGCCGCTAAAACCAAGCATAATATAATTTTCTTCTTTTTCATTAATACCACCTGAAATTATTTGTTTTATGTAACCTTTTGCTTGCCGTGTTGTCTTTACTCATTCATCGCCTTAAATATCCCTTCAGTATGGAATCTTCAATAATTTCCTTCGCAAATTCCCAGAGAACAGGAGCGTTCTCTTCCAGCAGCCCGTTGCGTTTATAAACCTTTTCGCTTGTAACTCCCGGCTTCTGCCACGTATGGCCGTTAGTATTATAGTTCAGCAACAGCGGCTGCAACCTGTCCATGCAAGCAGCAAAACGAGCCTCAGGTGTCTTTAATTCTTCAAATTCTCTCCATAGTTCAAAAATTTCCTGTGCCTGTTCCTGCGGCAAAATATTAAAAATCCTTTCCGCAGCTTCCTTTTCCCTTTCAGCTTTATTTTCGCATCCCTTTTCATCATAGCAGAAAGTATCCCCGGCATCTATTTCCACCAGGTCATGGATAAGAATCATTTTCAATACTTTTAACATGTCAATATTTTTATCCGCTGAGTATTCAGAAAGCAAAACTGCCATAACCGCCATGTGCCAGGAATGTTCCGCATCATTTTCATTTCTGCAGGTACCTGTAACAACATTCTGTCGAAATACCTGCTTTAGTTTGTCAATTTCCACAATAAATTGGATTTGCTTCTTCAACCGCTGGTTGTCCAATAATCCACAGCCCCTTACATTTGTTTTCCTCTATTTTTATTATATATCTATCATTACTTTTTTGCCTCTCAAATTAGCTACAGTTTCAAGTTAACTATAAATCTCCCTTAAGTCCAATGCTGTCCGCTACCTTCCGCATCCCCTTTATAGTTTCTTCAATAATAAAGTCAAGATCCATTCCGAGCATTTCCGCACCTTTTTCGATGACCTTCCTGTTAACGCCTGCCGCAAAGCTCTTTTGTTTCCATTTTTTCTTGACTGACTTCAGTTCTGTATCCAAAATACTCTTGCTCGGCCTCATTAAAGCTGTTGCCGCAATCAAGCCGGTAAGCTCATCAACGGTAAACAGTACCTTCTCCATACGCTCAACCGGCTCAACGTTGCTGCATAATCCCCAGCCATGGCTCTCAACAGCATGAATATAGTCTTCAGGCCAGTTGTTCTCCTTCAGAATTTCCCTGGCCTTAACACAATGCTGATCAGGAAACATTTCATAATCAATGTCATGTACAAGACCAATTACTCCCCATTTCTCCTTATTCTCTTCTCCTAAAATTTCTGCAAAATGCAACATAACGGCTTCAACCGCCAGCGCATGCTTAATGAGGCTTTCATTCTTATTGTATTTTGTCAATAATTCATAAACTTGCTCTCTGTTAGGTACTACTGTATTCACCCTAAAACCCTTCCTTCGTTTTCTTATACTGGTTTGTTATTCCTCAGTTAACTTGTATTTTACCCTATTTTGAGCAAAAAGTGTATATGTTTCGACAAATCTCTGTAAAAAAAAACTTAAGTCAAGCCATCATGTAATATATTGCATCTGAAAAGCTGATATTTTTTGTATCCCATTTTCTTGGAGGGCAGTTTACAATTTCATATGGAATCCCGGATGCACTGATGAATTGATAAAACCTATTATCCAGCCAGGGAGGAGTCCATGCGCCGGACCTGCATATATGAATCACGGATACATTGATTCCTTTGCCCAGTTCTTTTAATCTCCGGTATTTTATATTGTAAACACTGTTCATGTGTTTAAAATATTCAGGTTTTTCAACTGTAAACGGACTGTAAATAATATATGCCCTTTTAACTATCTTGTCCTTCAGGAGTTGTCCAAGCCAGTTGGCGCAATTAACTTCAAAATCAAGGGCTGAAAGCCCTCCATAGCCTAAATCAGCGTGGGCATCAAAAAGGTAAACCGTATTGCAGTTATTTTCTTTAGCTATATTGTAGGATAAGGCGTGAGAATCGGAAACAAGGATTTTTGTATTTTTTTCAAATTGAAAATACTCTTTTACTTTATTCCAAAATACAATTATCTCTGATGAAAGCAGAAAAAACTTTTTAATATCCTTTCCTTGCGCTTTTGACTGGATATATCGTTTATACCAAAGTTTGACTGTATTTTTATCATTTTCTAAATATGAGTTCCAGTTTTCTTTTTTGGTATGAATGAAATAATCCCAGTCTATAGACAGCAAGCATTTCATTTCTGTATTATCCGCAGATAACGTACCCACTTATCTCATCTGCCTTCTATACAGCTTTCACACAAGAGTAAATACTTTGTTTAGCTGACGATAAAGGGAGCCTCCATAATAACTTGCCGGCAAGGTTGCGACTCCCTTTATCATATATATGAATGGGATAAGGGGTACACAAGGAACAGCAACCAGCCAAGGAAACCTGGCCACTTCCTTAAACCTTACCCCTGCTTACATTTTCAGTGCCTCCTTATTTAT